>JAPVWE010000076.1 GCA_028572035.1 Desulfobacteraceae bacterium
GTTTTCACAAGATCAACCATATCTTTTGAGGCCTTTTCCTCTAATTCGGCTACATGGGGGGCAATGATATCTTTAAAACCTCCAAAAAAGCCGGTTATAGATATTCCATCTACCTGATCATCTTCCATGCAAACCTTTACACATTCAGTAATCATATGAGGATTCTCTTCAGCCGTTCCTCCGTAATCAATAGGGTTACTGGCCGGCATACCTTCAAGCAAGAAAGGCTTCATTCTTTCCTGGGTTTCTTTGCTCAGAACGGGAACCTCCATTCCATACTTCTCAGCGTTATCTGCTGCTATGGAGTTATCGCCACCTCCCTCTGATAAAATAGCTACCCTATTGCCCTTAGGCAGAGGACAACTGGCAAATACATCCGCCATATCAAAGAGCTCATCCACATTGGATACCCTCACAATACCTGCCTGCCTGAAGGCCGCATCCACAATCACATCGTCGCCTGCGAGCGAACCGGTATGAGAGGCAGCAGCCCTTGCCCCAGCACCTGATCTTCCCACCTTAAGGGCAATAACCGGTTTTTTCTTTACAGTGTCCCGGACGACCCTGACCAGATTATTTCCATCTGTAATGCCTTCCAAATATGTCATGATGACCGTGGTGTCAGGATCATCTTTCAGATAATCTATGTATTCATGAAAATTAACCCCTATAGCATTCCCAACGCTGATTATTTTGCTGAAGCCGACTTTCTTCATCCTGGCGTAATGGGTCAATGAATCGATCACATTACCACTCTGGGCAAGAACCGAGATCGGGCCTTTTTCTATGTGAGGAACTCCTAAGAAATTCATATCTGCTGAGGCGCTGAACATGCCGCTACAATTAGGGCCAATAACAAACGCACCGGTCCTTGCTGCCTCCTCTAAAATCTCTGCTTCAATCCTTTTCCCTTCCTCCCCTGTTTCCCCGAGTCCGGCGGTGATAATGATGATTCCCTTGGCATCCATTCTTACGCTATCTGCCACAGCAGGGATGAGAAACCTGGGTGCAACGACAATCATGACAAGGTCGACCTCTTTATCAATCTCGGTAATGCTCGGATAGGCCTTTCGCCCAAAAAGCTCGGATCTCTTAGGATTAATCAGATAAATGTCTCCCTTGTATCCCCCTTCAATGAGACTCCTTGTTCTCCTCTCAGAGGCCTTTCCCGGGACCTCAGAGGCACCGATTACAGCCACGGATCGGGGGTTGAATACATTTTCCAAAGATCTTTCCATTGAGTTATTCTCCTATAATAAATATCAGTGGCACTGAGTAGCTACATGGGACGAGGAAAAACAACCTGGGTCGAGATTTTTTACTTCAGAGTTCGCACTGGAAGCGCCCTGAAATGTTTCTTAGTGAGCATAAGCGTTGAATAGTGGTAGCCTTTTCTGAAACTGAAGGCATAAGCTGAAATAGCCTGACTATCAATAGTCCAGACCCATGCACAGCTTAGCCTGATGATAGGATCAATTCTTACATTTAGCCCGCAGTCTGTCTCATACTTGGTTCCATCTTTAGTATACAAGGTCTTTAGCTCTTTGATCGTTGGCATTCGCCAATCTGAGTATTTGTATCCGGCTATGGGAGGATTTTCACAATATATCTTTGCATCTTGCCATGTAATGTCCCCCATGTTGTCCGATGCAGCCCACATCAAATTGGTCAGTGTATCGGTGACTGTGCCATCACCATTGTCCATGAAGCGTTGATCTGCCTGGATCGAGCTAAAGAGTAAAATCATAAGTGGGCAACATATCACTGATATGATAAAGAGTTTTTTTACCACTTTTTCCCTCCATCTATGGGTTCCATATCTGGGGATTGGCAACTTTGCGCAGTTATAAGTCAATATCCGTAGCCCCCTTTGAAATGGGAACCACAAGTGCAGGTCGCCTGCTATGTCTCAGCACCTTTTCAGAAACGGACCCCAGGAAAGTATGGCCCAGCATCCCCTTGCCATGGGCCCCTAAGACAATAAGATCGCTGTTGAGCTTATCCGCGGTTTTCAAGATTTCATCCACGGCATCTCCCTCATGAACCAGAATGGAAGAAACCCTATCTGTTTGAATTCGGTTATCCTTTTGTCCCTCATCGCTTAACCGTTGTAATCTTTCCCTTATTTTTTCAATGGTCTCCCTGGATTTTTCTTCCCGCAGCTTATAGTACTGCTCCTCACCCATCTGGGTAATGATGGGGATCTCCATGGCTGAATCTATCATGGGCAGAACATATAAGATGGTTATCTTTGCATCCAATGCCTCTGCCAAGGTTATGGCATAGCGGAATGCAAAGGTAGAGTTTTTTGAAAGGTCTGTGGCGTATAAGATGTTTTTTATTGATGGGAGCATTTTCTTTCTCCTCTCTGTCAGACCCTATACCTCCTTATTGGCCAAAGCCCGGGCTCGAGGTAACTGAATGAGGTAGGTGAATCCAAATAAGGCCAGACCAATTGCATACCAAACAAAGGTATTTCCAAAGTGCAGGTAACTCATAAATACTTGTGGCCGCAGCACCATAAGGGCTACCCCTGCCAAAAGAATTGCCTCATAGATCCTGTTTTTGGCTATAAAGAAATTTTGGGTCAGAGCGGCAAATGCAAACATGGCTAAGACACCCGTCACAAATATCACGACACCATGCCACCAGGAGGTTACATTAATCAATAGTAGGTCAGTATTAAAGACAAACATGAAAGGCAGAATGGCCGTGCGGATGTCATAGGTAAATCCCTGAATGCCTGTGCGGATGGGATCTGATTTTGCGATGGCCGAAGCCGCATATGCAGCCAGACCCACAGGTGGGGTATCATCAGCCAGGATACCAAAAAAGAAGCAAAAGAGATGGGCTGCAATGGCAGGGATTACAAGGCCGTAATCTTGGCCAAGTTGCATAATTACCGGTACGGTTAAGGAGGCCATGACAATGTAATTGGCTGTTGTGGGAAGCCCCATCCCCAAGATAAGGCTGGCGATAGCGGTAATGATGAGTAAGAAGACAAGATTACCCCCGGCAATGGTGTCAATCACCTCAACAATCAGTCCTCCCAAGCCCATAGCAACTACACCAACGATAATGCCAGCGGTAGAAACGGCAACGCCTATTCCCATCATGTTTCTCCCGCCTGCCACCAGCGCATCCCATAGTTGACGAAGGCTGAGCTTAAAGGCATCCTTTAAGGACTCTTTAGCTATATACGCCCTGATCAAATTCTGTAAAACAATTAATACAGCCAACACCTGAATACCCCGATAAGCAGCAAGCTGCGGGGAATGGCGTAGGATCATTAATTCGTAAATAAGGTAGAACATTGGGATCAGGAAATGAAGTCCCCTAAAGAGGGTTTTGAAAAAGCGAGGTATCTGATCTTTGGGAAGTCCCTTTAAGCCAAGTTTTGAGGCCTCTAAATGGGTGATGTATATCAGGGCAATATAAGAGATTATGGCCGGTATGAAGGCTGCCCGGACCACCTCAAAGTATGGGAGATTGCAGTACTCGGCAATGATAAAGGCAGCTGCACCCATAATAGGCGGCATGAGCTGCCCATTGGTGCTTGCTGCTACCTCAACGGCCCCTGCCTTATAATCCGGATAGCCCACACTTTTCATAAGGGGGATAGTGAATGTCCCTGTGGTTACGGTGTTGGCAATACTTGATCCTGAAACCAGACCGGTCATACCGCTTGCCAGAACCGCGGCCTTTGCTGGCCCTCCCTTAAATCGCCCCAGAAGAGAAAAGGCAAGGTCAATAAAATACTTTCCACCTCCGGCCTTGTTCAACAGAGAGCCGAACAGAACGAAAAGAAAGACGATCATGGCTGAAACATCCAGGGGGATACCATAGATTCCTTCTGTAGAGATGGTCATCTGGCTCATAAAGCGGCGGAATGAAACCCCCTTAAAGGCGATAACATCGGGCATATAAGGGCCAAAGAAGCTGTAAAAGATAAAGAGGCACGCAACGATAACCAGAAACGGTCCCAGCGATCGTCTTGCTGCTTCCAAAAGTAAGATGACAAGTATAACTCCGACAACAATATCCGTGAAGATGGGCGCTCCTTGCCTTTCAGCCAGTTCCGCGTAATTTATGGCAAGGTAGAGTGCTGCGTAAGCTGCAATGATGCCCAATCCATAATCGATAAAGTGAATCCTGTTTTTAACCGACAAGAAGGAAAAGATGCCCTTGGTCTCTCTCTTTTTGAAAGCGGGATAGCTTAAATAAACCAGCATGATAGCAAAGGCCAAATGGATGCAGCGGACATAGACGGAATCCAGGATAAGAATCTGGGGAAGGGATAGCTGAAATAGTGACCAGGCAGCTGCGATGCAGGGAATGATATATCTGGCTGCCCCTGAAAGCCTTCTTAAGCCAAATTCGGCCTCTTCGGCAATTCTCTCGGCAACTTTAGCCCCTTCATCAACCTCTTGGTTATGATTTATGTCTGTTTTTTCCATACTTCTAGATCCTCAACTAGTAATGATATTCTCTCTAGCATCTTTTTTCGACCAAGTGGATTCATAATGAAAATGGTCATGTAGATGTATGCGGGGAAGTGTACTGTTTGGCGCATATCAAAAAGGGTGCAGGAGATCCCACACCCTTTTTGATTTTATTTCAGGCCCACCTCTTTATAGTACTTCATGGCACCTGGATGAATAGGTGCGCTCAAGGCCTCCAGCATGTTCTTTTTGGTAAGGATACCGTAGGCCGGATGCAATTTCTTGAAGGCCTCCAGATTGTCGAAAACTTCCTTGGTGATAGCATAGACGATATCATCAGGAATCTTCGCGCTGGTCACAAAGGTGGCCTTCACAGCAAACGTATTTACATCTTTTTTGTTTCTCGCCATTGGATAAAACTTTATCGGAATGTAGGCCTTTGCATAATAGGGCCACTTGGCAACAAGCTTATCAATGCATGCACCTGTTACAGGAACAAAATGTACCTTTCTTCTTCCACTTGTAGCCGCTTTTATAGAGCCATTAGGATGGCCCACCGTATAGAAAAATGCATCGATCCGGCCATCCTGAAGGAACTTGGCAGACTCATCAGCCTTGAGTCCCTCAGCCCTCATCTCCGTTTTCCAGTCTATGCCGCAGGCAGCAAGGGCATCTGTAGAGTTACCTCTCTGCCCGGAGCCGGGGTTTCCAATATTGACATGCTTACCCCTCAGATCCATAAAGGTCTCAATCCCGGTGTCATTTCCTGCCACCAACACGATAGATTCAGGGTGAAAACTACAGATAGCGCGAAGGTCCCTTTGCGGTCCCTTATCCTTCCAGTCTTTGGTGCCATTCCATGCCTGGTACTGCCGGTCAGACTGAACGATACCAAACTCAAGGTCTCCGGCCATGACTGCATTGACATTAAATACCGAACCGCCGGTGGATTCCACAGTCACCCTAAGGTTATATTGTTTTTTCTTCTTGTTAACAATTTTGCCAATAGCACCACCTGTGGGGTAGTAAACACCTGTTACTCCACCAGTTCCGATGGTTACGAATCTGACTTTGGCGGAGCATGTATCTACATTATAAAATGAAAACACCCCAACCAATACCACTGCCAAACCAAGTAAAAATATCTTCTTCATTATCTCCTCCTAACAATAAGAATAAGTTTGTCTTACGTTATCCCTTGCCTCAAAAAAACTGATACACTCACCTCCTTTCTTGTATAGTTTTCCTCTTAAGATTTGTAACTCTCTATGTCAAATAGTTCTTGAGCATTGTCATAGATATATTGCGCAACTCTGCCCTGGCTCGGTGTGAATTCCTCGTAATTGTTAGAGATATGATCGAGGATATTTTGGGTCTGTTGTTGATGAGGCTTTTTCATTAGATCGAAGATTTGTGAAGGTTTTTCATCCTTTTTCGACTGTCTCAAGTATTTTTTTGTTTGTCAAGCATTTTTTCATCATACTTGATGGCTTCGTAAAAAGTCGCCGGTGCTGTCATTGCGAGCGTAGCGAAGCAATCTCATTGGCTGTAACTGCTTGAAATCAGGAGATTGCTTCGTCGCTTCGCTCCTCGCAATGACCGGTGAAAAGACTTTTTACGAGACCATCATACTTAATCTACAAAATGCAGGAAACTTTATAACTCATTGAGCACTGCTTTATTGTGCAATACTCAGATATAAGACAAAGTAAAAAGGGATGTAAAAGGGTTCTTCAATTAAAGGTCTAAAAAATCCCATTGACAAAGGTAAGGCCCAAAACTATAAGTTAACCGCTGACCCACACAGACAAACGCAGACATTTTGTTCAGCCGACGCTTGTCCCGTGAAATTCTTGCCCCGTGAAACGCAAAGCATATTTCACCGGGATGGCCGAACAAAAAATCCATATATTGTTCTTTTAAGCATCCGAAAGCTGAGATCAAAAGCCTGCCCGCTCGTGCCCCGGGCCGCCTCGCCTGGCGGGCGCGGATGGTTCTAAATTTGCCCGAAGGACATGACACTCAATAGCTCCAGCGGAACTATTGGTCTGCGTGTGTCTGCGGCTAAAACTATAGGAGAACAACATGAATGATTGGGAGCCAAGGATTACAGCCTTTCTCTGTAGCTGGTGTAGCTATGCGGCTGCTGATTTAGCCGGAATAAATCGGATGCAGTATCCCCCAAACATAAGGCCTATCAGGGTGCCATGCTCTGCAAGGGTCAGCCCGAAG
>JAPVWE010000077.1 GCA_028572035.1 Desulfobacteraceae bacterium
AATTTCAAAGAGCTAAAATGTTACAAAAATTTATAGTCAGAAATTTGCAAACTCCTTTTATATGGATATTTCTTATGTAGAGATCTCATTTTAATCAGGGCTGGGGATGTTTCTGAAAAGCAATATCTTAAAAAAGATACCACAGGACTTTGAAGTGGCCAAATATTTGGGGTTTACTCCTACGAGCCAATGGGAATCACCTCCCTAAAGATTGTTAAACCTCAAATATTTGGCCACACTTTTCTAAAATCAATAGATATTGCTTTGAGGAAATTTCCCCAGCCCTACTATGATATTGAGTTTGTAAATTTCTGGAGAATATTATTTCCAAGAAAGAGATTTGAGGGATGATCTTAATTATTGACTTCGGTTCCCAGTACAACCAGCTCATTGCCAGGAGGGTCAGGGAGCAGCATGTTTACTGCCAGATAGAGCCTCCAGACATTGAACTGTCCAGGATTAGATCTCTAGCCCCTAAGGGAATAATACTCTCAGGGGGACCGGCAAGCATATATGAGAAAAACAGCCCTAAAGTAGACCCTCGGATCTTCAATCTAAATATTCCCATACTTAGTATATGTTATGGCATGCACTATATGATAGATACTCTGGGCGGTAAGGTCGAGGGTGCATCCAAAAGAGAATATGGCCTGGCCGAGCTAAAGATGCTTAGATCAACGGGCATTTTTTATGGGATCAACACGTTAACCCCCTGCTGGATGAGTCATGGGGATTCTGCTTCCCGTCTTCCAGGGGGATTTGAAATAACCGCCTCAACAGAAAATACCAAGATTGCCACAGTTGAAAACAGCAAAAAAAGGCTCTATGGCCTGCAATTCCATCCTGAAGTCGCCCATACACCTGAGGGGAAGAAGATGCTGAGGAATTTCCTTTTCAGAATATGCGGTTGCAAGAGGACATGGACCATGAAATCCTTTATTGGAAAGACGATAGAAGAGATAAAAGGGGAAGTTGGAGAAAAAAAGGTCATCTTGGGGCTAAGTGGTGGTGTAGATTCTTCAGTGACGGCCGTTCTTCTCAACAGGGCTATTGGGAAACAATTGACCTGCGTCTTTGTGGACAACGGCCTTTTAAGAAAAGGGGAGGGGGAGAGGGTTAAAAGCCTATTCAAACGCCATTTTCGGATGAACCTGAGATTCATCAACGCCAGAAAAATGTTCCTGGAACCACTGAAGGGTGTTGTAGATCCTGAAAGAAAAAGGAAGATAATAGGAAGGGCCTTCATCAGGATATTTGAGGATGAGGCCTCAAGAATCAAAGGAGTTGGCTTTCTGGCACAGGGAACCCTCTATCCAGACCTGATTGAATCCAGATCTCCCTTTGGAGGGCCATCAGCGGTTATCAAATCCCATCATAATGTTGGGGGCCTTCCTAAGAAGATGCGCCTGAGGCTCATCGAGCCTTTGAGACATCTGTTTAAGGACGAGGTCAGGGTTTTGGGTAAAGAACTTGGTCTGTCTGATGATATTGTTTATCGCCACCCCTTCCCAGGACCCGGGTTGGCAGTAAGGATTATTGGCGAGGTAACGGCAAGACATCTATCTATCTTGCGACAGGCAGATGATATTTTGATAACAGAAATTAAGAAAAGCAATCATTACCAAAGGCTATGGCAGTCCTTCGCAATCCTTTTGCCTCTGAAGAGCGTGGGGATCATGGGGGATAGGCGGACATATGAACATATTGTGGTCATCAGGGCTGTAAACAGCCGTGATGCTATGACTGCAGATTGGGCCAGGCTTCCTCATTCTCTCCTGGCCAGGATTTCAAACCGGATTATCAATGAGGTCAGGGGTGTTAATAGGGCAGTCTATGATATCAGCTCAAAACCGCCAAGCACAATAGAGTGGGAGTAGGACCAAGGCATGATTGCCATTATTGATTATAAGGCCGGAAATCTTGCCAGTCTAGGTCGAGCCATAGACTATCTTGGATTTGAATGCCGGATTACCCACGATGTAAAGGAGGTATTAGGGGCTGATAGGGTTATCTTCCCGGGTGTTGGATCTGCAGGACAGGCCCTGCTGGATCTAAGAAAAATGGGGCTTGACCAGGCGCTCTGTGAACTCTATAAATCTGGTAAACCTTTCTTGGGCATCTGTCTGGGAACGCAGATAATCAGACCACCTGTCTTGGGCTGCTCCCTGGCAAGGTAAAACATTTTCCCATGCCGCTCCTCTCAAATGATGGCAAAAACCTCAAGGTGCCTCATATGGGCTGGAACCAGGTAAGGCTCAAAAGGGTGCACCCAGTTTTTAGCGGTGTTGCCCCAGAGAGTGAGTTTTATTTTGTCCACAGCTTTTATCCGGCACCAGTAGGTGATGAGACAATCATCGGGACAACTGATCATGGCATTACCTTCACCAGTGTACTGGGTGAAAAAAACCTTTTTGCTGTACAATTCCATCCAGAAAAGAGTGGTCCTCCGGGCCTGACCATCCTTAAGAACTTCTGTTTGTGGGAAGTCGACGATGATACGGAGAATGGATCTATCTCTTCGGATCAAAGATAAACTCTTGTACATGGGTAATGGGGGCGAGTTCTCTGGCTGCCGCAAACATCTGCTCCCTGTTTAAAGGCTGCACGTGTTTTACAACCCACTCGCGAACTTTTTCTCCCGCAGGTAGTGACTGCTTGTAGCTCATAAAGTCAAGCCGCACATCCAGGGCATCTGCAACCATACTTGCCAGCAGGGGCCAGATCTCACCGATATCACCTACAATGGGGAGACTGCCGGGAATCCTTGCAAACCCTGACATTTCCATCCGAAAAGGGATGCGCATAAGCTTGGTCTTGGGAAGGCCTCTGTGGACCGCATCCGTGACCGTTTTGGATTTTCGTTCCTGCATCCATGCCTTCTCCAGATTGGCATCCAGATCGATACGCACAATCTTCTTGTCAGCGAGGGAATAGGTCCATCCCTCTTCCCAGTCCGCCCATACACCGTGGCCCGTGAACAATTCAAAGGGGCCATCATGGACTTCCTGGGAGAGGGCAAGCGCAGATTCGATAATCACATCTGCACTGTCCAGAAGCCTTGCAATGCGGTGGCAGCGTTCTGAAATGGATATTGAGTCCCCGATAGCAAGTCCCACCTCTCCACCTCCCACTAACTGGGGTACGGTTACCAGCACAGGAACATTGTGCTGGGCCCCAGCACCAATCATGGTGAGACGGTCAGCTCCATAGCCAGCCATCTGTTCAAAAGGGATGCCACAGCGCTTTGACAGGGCAAGGACGCCGCGCGCCAGCCTTTCTGTGCGAAGCCCCGTGGGGTAAGCAATGTTTCCAGCGACCTTGATGATGGTGTTTCCTTTGGCCCGGCGCATCCTCTTGTAAAGGCCCATATGGATCAGAATTTCACGCTGAAATTCCTCAAGCCTTGCCTTGGAAAGGATGCTGACCTCAAAAACCCCATCCGAGGGAAGTTTGTCCCGTTCAAATCCAAAGGCCGCACCATCAAATCGTTTCACCTTTTCCAGGGTGCCGGCCATCTCATGATTGATTACCGCAGAACTGGTCGAGACACCATCGATAATCTCCTTGTGGATGAGTTCTGCGATAAGGGTGGTCACCCCCTCATGCAGATTCGGGCCGCTACCCACCACGGCCACCACCTTGCCTCCTTTCTCCTTGGCCTTAACGATCACTTCAGTGGCTCGCTTCAGTCTCGTTCGGGCTCTTGGTGGAAGGCTATTGTACATATTTTCAATGGCCTTTCGATCAATTGTCATGAGCCAACCTCCTCTAATAAATTAGTAACGTTCAAATGTTGAGGCCTAATTGTTCTTTAGGCCACATGATAAACATTCAATGATGTCTATGGTAATGACAATTTCTTCAAGGCGATATCTATAGGGCTCAGATGAAGGTGGTCAAATATTTGGGCTTTAACACACCATTTGCAGATTCCAAGGGGCTTTGTGGAGCAAACCCCAAATATTTGACCACTGCAGAACACGGTGGAATATTTTTTTTGAGGTATCGCCTTTCAGAAACACTCATTACCCTATTAACCATCAATGCCTCAACTTTTGAACGTTACTAATAATTTAATAATAATTATTGGTAATAATACTTAATTGAAATATCAAAGTCAACTCAAATACAACTAGCACAGGGCCACGTCATAGTGAAACATAACCTATTGTTTTTTCATCAGGATTGGGGATGGGTGTCTTTTTTTTGTTATGCCCTAAAATATGGCCCCTTTCTGGGACGTTTCAAAATGGTTTATTGCGCCATAATCCTTAGAATCATGCGCTCCGCCTATATAAACCATTTTGAAACACCCACTAATCTAAGCTATATGAGGCCCGCCCTCCCCGTCCCGAGACCGGGACGGGATCGGGAGGCGCGAAGTTACTGGAATATCGTATGGTTGCTGCATTATTTGGCAGGTGAAGCCTTCATACTCATGCCTTATAAGCCAGGGCTGGGCCAGGGGCATAATCAAAAAAAAGGCACCCATCCCCTGGACTTTGACGTTACCCTGCAACTAGCAAGGTGGCAGCATTTTTTCCTTTTAACATTCAGTCCTTTTGTGATAGTAAGAGTAGTGATTTAACATCTTTGCAGATATTTTACAGGTATTTCCCTTGATGGACCCCGTGTTAGTAAGTGACAATAAAATGCACGAAAAACAAACATCCGCCTCCCTCCTTCCTGGAGGAAGGATAAGAAGATGCCTTGCTTGTGGAACTGAGGAAATAAAACCAGGAAGACGTTATTGTTCAAAGCAATGCAGACAGAAACTAATGTGGGCCCTTTCTCTCTCTAAGGGATTACTCCAGACTCTGAATACACGATATGCAATTTTTTCATTTACCGAACATTACGTTTCCCTTGACGTGATGCCTACCTGGTCAAATGGTATATCTCGGTTTGTCTATGAAAGAAAATCAGGTTATCCCCCTGCCAATGCCCTCAAGGAGCTAGTCCTTGAAGCTGGCAAAGAATGGTATGAAAAAAGAAGCAGACGGATTTCTCGCAGTTTCGCATCCCAGTCGATTCTCGAAGAAAAGGTTGAACACAGTATCAATCCCGATTCCATTAAACCGAATGCTAACAGAATCCCAAGGCTTTCCACCGATCAGAAAAAGGCCCTTAAGCATCTTAACATAAGTTTGGACCGTTTGGTCTTTGGAGATTATGTCAGGGAGATTAAAAAAGCCTATAGGGAAATGGCAAAAGTTTGTCATCCTGATAAAGGCGGAGATGGTGAGAGGTTTAAGGAAATAAACAGTGCCCATGAATCTATGCTACAGTGGGTACAGAATCCCAGCTTCCGATCCAATAATGCGCTACCCGGATGTTGGTCCTATAATGGTTACAAAAACAGATGGTCACCCCCTTTATGGCATTAATCCTCATGACCACGGGCCCTTGGGGGATGCGATAAGGGTATTCAAGGAGTGGTCAAGATTTTGGAGCCACCGGGCGGGATCGAACCGCCGACATCCTCATTACGAGTGAGGTGCTCTGCCATCTGAGCTACGGTGGCCCTTTTGCTTTATATTTATACCTTTTTTAGGAAAGAGTCCAACTTTTTTCTGATGTCCCTTGATAGCTGTTATTTGTCCGCACATTTTCCAAAAGGCGAACCATATAGGGAAAAAATGAGGTGAAAAGAGCAAAGGACTACCTTATATTCCCGTTAGATGTCCCAACCTATAAGGAGGCAATCCGGTACGTAGAACTCCTAGGGAAGCATGTCGGCCTTTTCAAAGTCGGCCTGGAGCTCTTTGTCAGTGTCGGACCGAAGATCCTAAAGGGAATCAGAGAGAGGAGTGGGGCAGGCATATTCCTTGATCTAAAGTTTCATGATATACCCGCCACAGTCAAAAATGCCTTTCTTGCAGCAAGCGCCCACGGGGTTGCATTTACGACCGTACACTGCGATGAGGGAAAGGGTCTTCTCCGCTCTGTTGTTGAAAACAATCCTTCAGGCACCAAGATATTGGCTGTCACTGTGCTTACAAGCCTTGAAAGTAAAAACCTAAAGGAGTTAGGCTACCTTGATAGATACGTCAAAAATATCACAGAACTGGTCATGCTTAGAGCCAGAATGGCCAAGGAGGCCGGCTGTTCCGGTGTTGTCTGCTCCGGTCTGGAGGTTGAAAGAGTCAAGGCTGAACTGGGAAAGGATTTTATCGTGGTTACCCCGGGTATCAGGCCTGCATGGTCTCTGGCAGGAAAGGATGATCAAAAGAGAATTATCACTCCCTATCAGGCAATAAAAGGGGGAGCCGATTATTTAGTGGTTGGCAGGCCTATTCGGGCTGCCGAAAAACCGATTGAGGCCGCAGAAAGGGTTTTGGATGAGATCGAGATGGCAATATCGGAGTAGACGCCTGCTGAATCCCTGCCACCCTTCTTAACCAGAAGTATACAAATCATCTCACAACACATCTCTGAACAAAACCTTCCATAATTTCCCTAAAGGAGTCCATCTCTTCATCGGAGCAACCTCGCATATCCAAGAACTTATCATCTGAGGTCTTGGAGGGAACAAACCTTTGCAACACATACAAACGGGAGTTCTTTATTAACTGGCCGATCTTGAGAAAATCACCCTTTTCAAATCCGCCGCAGGACGGAACAACAGTGGTCCTGAATTCAT
>JAPVWE010000078.1 GCA_028572035.1 Desulfobacteraceae bacterium
GTGAAGATGAGGCAGTGTGGCCGTGTCCAGGCCAAGATCCTTAAGGATCTTGGTGGGGCGGCAATTTTTATGCCTGGTGCAGAGATATACCTGGCGCTTTCGAGGGGAACCATAGACGCTGGTGAATTCTCCGTGCCGGAATGCGACTGGTCAATGGGCTTTCAAGAGGTCTCAAAGTACTGGGTTCTCCCGGGATGGCACCAGCCAGGTCCGGTCAGCGGGGTTATGATCAATAAGAAGGCCTTTGATAAATTACCAGAGAGGATTAAGTTCATATTCAAGGAAGCCGCTATGTCTACGATGATGTGGAGCTGGACGTACTTTGAATACAGCTCCGGTGAGTATACCAGAAAATTTACCGATAAGGGTATCAAAACTACCCATCTGGACGACGCTACTCTTGATCAGATACACTTTTTCGCCTATAAATACATGCTCGAAGACGCAGAGAAAAATCCTGACTATACAAAGATCGCCTTCTCTCAGGCGAAGTACTTCAAAGACTTTGCTGAGTGGAGGGAGATCCAATATCCATTCGAATTTGGCCGTACGCCTCCAAAGCTAGATGAGCTTTATTCAAAACTGGAGGCCCTTGCCAAAAAACAAGGTGTCTACGATGATGTCATAAAACTCGAAAGATCTGTCCGGAAGAGGATGGAGGCGCAGAAGTTCTGGGAGCTTGGTACGAAGTACATAGAAAACCCTGTTGCTCCCAAATGAAGTAGTGCTTTATGATTCCATGGAAAGTACTTAGTCTTTCCATGGAATCATGTAGGGTTTAATGAAGCTCCCAGAAGGCTGTTATGCCTTCTGGGGGTTTCTTAAGGCGGAGGTTTCTTGTGAGAAAGATTAGAGCGATCGTCAAGGGCATTGATGCCATCTCCGAATGGAGCGGAAGGATTTTTAGTGGGTTCATTGTCACTATTATTGCCTTGTCGCTCTACGAGGTATTCACGAGGAGGTTGTTGGGCAAGCCCACCATATGGACCCATGAAATAATAGCCTATTGTTTTTGCG
Source organism: Desulfobacteraceae bacterium (assembly GCA_028572035.1). Lineage (GTDB taxonomy): Bacteria > Desulfobacterota > DSM-4660 > Desulfatiglandales > B25-G16 > JABXJZ01. The sequence continues at coordinate 1,018 of JAPVWE010000078.1, forward strand.
CGGCAATTTTGCTCACAATTGGCTATACTCTGAAACACAGGGCGCATGCCAATGTGGATGTCCTTTACGACTATTTTTCCCCGAGGACGCAGGCGATTCTTGACCTTATTACTTACACCGTTTTTTTAGGGATCTTTGTTTCATTCTTATTATATCATGGAACAAGATTTGCTGCCACCTCCTGGGCAATCATGGAACGAACCCCGAGTGCCTTTAATTTCTATATCTTCCCCGCGAAAACCCTGATTCCTGTTGGAATGTTCTTGCTGGCCATTCAAATGATATCAGATGTCATCAGGAGGATAGTCTTTCTGGTTAAAGGAGAGAGTCTATGATCGAGATCCACCCTGTGCTTGTTGTAATTTTGATGTTTGGTACTATTCTCGTGGGGCTTGCATTGGGGCACCCTGTTGCCTTTGTCCTGGGTGGCGTGGCGACGATATTTGCTTTCCTCGGGTGGGGGCCCGATGCCTTGTATATCTTTGCGGGCAGAGCCTTCGATGCGGCAACCAATCATATTCTTATCGCTATCGCCAACTTTATTCTCATGGCAGCCTTCCTGGGGAAGTCCGGTATTTCCGAACGGATATTTCGCTCCATGATGTATCTGTTTGGACCGATGAATGGAGCAATAGCATTGGCGGCCATCGTCTGGTGTGCACTTGAGGCTGCCTGCACGGGAGTCATAGGGGCAAGTGTGGTCAGCATGACGATTCTGGCCATGCCTGTCATGCTGAAGTATCACTATGACAAGCACCTCTCTTGTGGATCCATTGCTGCCGGAGGGTCGCTCAGTATCCTTATCCCGCCGAGCATCATGCTGGTGATGATGGCAGACCAATCTGGAGTATCGGTTGGAAATCTATTTGCAGGTGGTGTTGGACCTGGTCTTGTCTTGTCAGTGTTATTCTTCATATACATCGTCGTTATAACGACCATAAATCCGAGAAAGGGCCCCGCACTTCCTCTTGAGGAAAGGACGGCTCTTTCAACAGGACAAAAGGCCAAGTATATTCTTGTGAACTTGGTTCCTGCCGGCATCCTTATCGCTGGGGTTCTGGGCTCAATCTGGACGGGCGTAGCCACGCCAACGGAGGCATCTGGGGTGGGCGCCTTCATTGCCTTCATTTTTATGCTCGTCTATGAGGGGTTTAACCGGAAGGTGTTCTTAGACTGTGTCTGGTCTGCGGCAAGAACCACTTGTATGGTCATGACAATCATTATTGGGGCCTCGGTCTTTACCGGCGTGTTCCTCGGTTTGGGTGGCGGGGATGTGGTAAGGGAAGGCATATATGGGTTTAGCTTCCTGGGAAAGTGGGGCATGTGCGGAATCATGATGTTCATGGTCTTCATTATGGGCTTTATCATTGACTGGATCGCAATCGTTTATATCACCTTCCCGATCTTCCTGCCTATCGCTGCTGAGCTGGGCTTTGATCCAATTTGGTTTATTATCATGATTGCCGTCAACTTGCAGATATCTTTCTTATCACCACCAGTTGGCTATGCCTTGTTCTATATGAAGACCACTGTTCCGCCTGGAATAACATTAGTAGATATTTACAAGGGTGTTTTTCCCTTTATTTTGATTCAATTGATAAGCCTTGCTATGCTTTGGGTTTATCCTCCGCTAGCAACGTACTTACCTAGCATAATCATAAAATGATGATTAGACAAAGGAGATTATCATGTTACCAACAAGAACATTTCTTATTCCTCCAGTATTGATTACCGGGTCCGGGTCATCAGAAAAGGTGGGGGAAGAAATCAGGAAATTGGGGCTCAAGAAGGGCCTAGTTGTGACAGATGAAGTCATAAGCAAATTGGGCCTCTTGGAAAGCATCAAGGAAGTTCTCTCAGAAAACAAAATAGAATTCGCAGTATACGATAAGATCTCTACTGAACCAACGGTGGATTTTGTAATGAAAGGATTGAGCGCTTACAAAGAAAACGAATGCGAATTCTTGTTAGCCGTAGGAGGAGGCAGTGCCTTAGATACGGCCAAAGCCATTGCAGTGATGGTAACCAATAAGGGCACAATTGAGGATTATAAGGGACTCAATAATATTCCTGAAAAGGGAGTTCCACTCATAGCCATTCCAACAACCGCTGGTACAGGCAGTGAGGTCACTGTATATACAATCATCACCGATACCAAAACAGATGTCAAAATGCTTATCGGCAGTCCGTTTGTAATGCCTCAGGTAGCCATTGTAGATCCTTTATTGACGCTCTCGTGCCCTCGCGGCCTAACAGCAGCCGTTGGAATCGATGCTCTAACTCATGCTATTGAGGCCTATGTTTCGGTAAAGGCCCAGCCCATGAGCGACATTTTCTGTCTTTCAGCTATTGAGCTTATCTCCGATAATTTGAGACAGGCCTGGGCTAATGGAAATAACGTAGAGGCGAGGGAGAAGACCATGTTGGGGGCGCTTCAGGCAGGCATAGCCTTTAGCAACTCCTCGGTCGCTTTGGTTCACGGGATGTCCCGACCTATCGGGGCCTATTTCCATGTGGCACATGGGGCTTCGAATGCAGCCCTTTTGGGCGTCGTGACAGAGTTTAGCTTAATTGGAAATGCAGCTCGATATGCCCATATTGCCCAAGCCATGGGGGAGAATACTGAGGGTTTGAACGACTTAGAGGCTGCCGAATTGGCAGCGGAATCTATTAGTGGGCTAATCCAGGACATCAAAATACCTTCTTTAAAAGAGTTGGGGGTAGATAAGGAAAGACTGGATCAATTAGCCCCTAAAATGGCTGAGGATGCTATTGCGAGTGGGAGCCCGGGAAATAATCCTCGTCAGGCAACAAAAGAGGAAATCATCGAGCTATACAAAATAGCCTATTCATAGCAATAACAAGGTTATTTGTAACAGTTCAGCCACAAAGTCATGAAGACACTAAGATTATAATATAATTCATTATCCCTTCTTTGTGCCTTTGTGGCTGAACTGTTATATAAATTCTTACTGTTTCGCGATGAAAGAAGATGATCCTGTCAATAGAAAACAATTGTGGATTTTATTGAGTGCTATTTTTCTCACCTCATTTAGCCTGATAGCCTTTGAGATAACCCTTTCCCGCCTCCTTTCTGTATTGCTTTCTTACCACTATGTGTTCGTCGTCCTTTCTTTGGCTCTATTGGGCCTGGGCATGGGAGGGATGTTTGTTCACTTTTTCAGGCCACAGATACCGACTGGTGAAAAAAGATTCCAAGTCTTGGCTCTTTTTACGTCCCTGTTTTCGCTGACCATCCCATTTTCCATAATAATAATAGTTCAGGTTGGATATATCGATGACATCCAGATGAATATCCTGCTCTATGGTTTCCTGTTAGTATTCCCGTTTTTCTTGGCCGGTGTGCTCTTGTCAGAAGTTTACCGAATGTTTCCTACCCTGAGCGGAAGGATTTATGGTGTGGATTTGATTGGAGCGGCGGCTGGCTCTGTTGGCGTCATCCTATTTCTGAATATCCTCGGTGGCATCAGTACTAATTTTGTCCTTGGCGTCATGGCTTCACTGGCAGCGGTACTCTTTGCTATGGGGGGGTTGAGAAAGAACAATAGGGGGTTGATCATATCTGCTGTCAGCTTCTTGATTCTATCTATCTTATTAGGTGTAAACCTGGCTGGCGGTTATCTATTGGATATACCTATTGGAGTAAACCCAAGAAAAGAAATTCATGATGCGCTTTCTTCTTTCAGGGGGAAGATTTTAGAGACAAGGTGGAGCGCTTTTGGTCGTACTGATTTAGTGGAGTTCAACAATTATCCCGATCATATGGACATCTACATAGATGGAACAGCTGGATCACCTATGTACCGGTTTAATGGCAATGTAAATGATCCGGGCGCCACAATCAGTAACCTAAAGACTACCTTTCCGGGTTATTTCCCTTTCCTTTACTTGCAGGAAGAAGAAAGAAATAATGCCCTGCTCATAGGGCCAGGTGGCGGGCGAGATATTCTTCTGGCGCTCATGGGAGGAGTTCGAGAGATCACAGCCGTTGAGATCAATAAAGATCTGGTAGATTTGGTTCGCAGATATTCATGGTTTAACGGTAGAATTTATAAGGGACTGAAAAATGTGAATATCGTTGTTGATGAGGGCAGGAATTTTCTCAAACGCCAAAAGGAGAAATATGACATCATTATGCTTAGCCTTCCTGTCACTAACACCAGTCGAAGTCTGGAAGGATATGCCTTAACGGAGAATTTTCTGTTTACTACGGATTCTATATGTGATTATTTAGATCATCTGACGGATGAGGGACGTTTGGTGGTTGTTGGACACAACGATGCTGAGATATTGAGGCTGCTTTCCCTCTCGCTGGCTGCTCTAGACAGAAGAGGTGTCAGTATTACTACGGCGATGAGCCAGATTTACATCGTGGGCACAGATGAGTATCTCGTGTTTGTACTGAAAAAAACTCCCTTTAAGCCAACGAAAGCCTTTCACATGTATCAGGCTATACACCAATTTGACTTAGAATCAATCCTGTCTTACTTCCCTTATATCAGAAAAGTGGGAACTATCAACCCGGCACTTATGGCTCTTGGCAGTGGGAAGATAGTCTTTAAAGACTTAGAGAAAATGGTCAAAGAGCGGGGCTATGATATCAGTCCGGTCACGGATAACAGTCCATTTTTCTATAAATTTGAGGTAGGAATGCCTAAGCCTGTATCTCTCGTTTTTTGGTCATCGGTTATTCTATTTGGCCTAATTATATTGATCCCCTCTTTGTATTGGAAGAAAGGGGCCATTCAGAGAGAGACACATTTGAACAAAAAGAGATACTTTGACAAGGACCTTTTAAGGTCTGTCGTGTTATTTTCGATGCTGGGCATGGGGTTTATGTTGATCGAAATTTCCTTTATCCAGAGATTTGTACTCTTTCTTGGCCAACCAGTATTATCTCTTGCAATCTTGCTATTTTCCCTCTTGGGGGGAGCAGGCATGGGCAGCATATGGAGTGGTAGGTTTCCCCCAAATAAGATAAACAAAGGTATAGCTATGACCTCCCTGTCCATTGTCGGCATGGTCCTTGGTTATACTTTTCTCCTTCCCATAATCTTGAATCAACTTCTCGGGTTGGATCTTACAACTCGGTTGTTGGCAACTATTTTTATGTTGATTCCCCTCGGTTTTTTGATCGGAATTCCCTTTCCCTTGGGCATAAGGTGGTTAAAGGAGAGGAGTTTGGAAAACCACATCCCTTGGATGTGGGGAATTAATGGGGTAAGCTCTGTGTTGGGCTCGGTGATGACAATCGTTGTTGCCATCAGCTTTGGATTTACTGAAGCACTTTTAGTAAGTGCTGGTTGTTATTTCATTACCTTTTTAATATTTCTGAGGTAGCTAATTTGACTACTTCATGGGTTGGCTTTTTTTATCGACGGTTGAAATTAAGGCTCCTCATAAGAATCTGTGGGTAAAAATTGATTAAGGAGAAGGGTTATGGAGTCTTTTCTGAGTGACTGTCGGGAGGCCTTCGTCATTTCAAATTGTTACGGAATGGGGGACCCCCTGGCTTCGATCCGCAGGATCGAAGAACAGGGAGGGGGTCGGCTTCCCCCGTCCATAACTGTATG
>JAPVWE010000079.1 GCA_028572035.1 Desulfobacteraceae bacterium
ATACCTGACATCACGGAAACTGAGATTCCTCGCTGTGCTCGGAACAGGCTCCGCAATCTCCTGATTTCAAGCAGTTACAGCCAATGAGATTGCTTCGCTGAGTTTATGCTGAGGAACGAAGTGCTCGCAATGACAGCACCGACGACTTCTTACGAAGCCATCAAGTATAATTAAGGAAAGAGATGTCTCATGAGCTCACCCAGCTTGCAACGTAGGGAGCTTGCCCCATGAAAAAGCTTTTTAAATCAATTTTTTCAATAAATCCTACCTCCATAACCATTGGTCTGACCATTTCTGTCTTGATCCTATCTTTGTTCGAGCTTCCTATCTTAGAACTGATAGAATTGAAAACCTATAATCTCCGGCTCCTCTCAAGAGGGGTTCGCAAACCCTCTCCACAGGTTGTCCTGGCTGTCATAGATGAAAAGAGTATTGATAAAGAGGGAAGATGGCCATGGTCACGTTCCAAGATTGCCAGGCTTATTGATCTTCTCTCCCAGGATGGGGCCAAGGTCATAGGATTTGATATCGGATTTCTTGAACCTGATGAGAATACCAATCTCGAATTTATCGATGAATTTGAACGAAAAATCGACTCCTTAAGGTTAAAAGATGATCGGATAAAGGATTTTATAGAGGAGAGCAAACTCAGTGCGGACAATGATCTCATTCTTGCCAATGCAATTAGAAGATCCAGAGCCAAAGTAGTTCTTGGATACTTCTTTCACATGAGCCAGGCCGAGCTCAATTACCAGGTCGAACAGAAAGAGATAGAGAGGCAACTCAAAAGGATCAACAACTCCAAATATCCCATGATAATGTATGCGGAGCAGGGTATGGAGATAGACCCTTTTATTGCTCAATATATTGCCTATACCCCTGAAGCTAATATTGACATACTAAGTCAAGTCGCTCCTTCATCGGGCTATTTTAATATGGTGCCTGACCAGGAGGATGGTGTTCTCCGATGGATACTTCTTGCTATCAAATGTGGCCAAAATATTTACGGCCCTCTTTCCATTCAATCTGTCTGGCATTATTTGGACCAACCTCAGCTGATGATCAAGGTGGCTGATTACGGTATTGAAGGAATCAGGATGGGGGAGAGATTTATCCCCACAGACGAAGAGGGCAAAATGCTCATAAACTACCTTGGCCCCGAGAAGACATTTCCCCACTACTCCATAAGTGATATACTCCACGAAAATCTCCCAAAAGGGACATTTAATGACAAAATCGTTCTGGTAGGGGCTACAGCAATAGCCATATATGACGTAAGGAATACCCCTTTTTCGCCTATTTATCCTGGCTTAGAAGTCCATGCCACAGTAGTAGATAATATCCTTAGTGAAGATTTCTTAGAAAAACCCAAATGGAGCGTGATATATGATGTACTGGCCATCCTTATGCTGGGTTTACTTATCGGTGTGGTAGTCCGCCGACTGGGCGCCTTGAAAGGAATACTTTTTTCCACTGCACTATTTATAATATATATATGGATAACTCGCTGGCTTTTTATTCATTGGGGTATTTGGGTCAACATCGTTTATCCCCTCCTGGTCCTTGTTCTGATCTATACCTCCCTTACAGTATATCGTTATTTAACCGAGGAAAGAGAGCGAAAAAAGATCAAGGGTGCCTTTACCTATTATGTTTCCTCTTCTGTGGTTAACGAGATGTTAAAACACCCCGAGAAGTTGAAATTGGGTGGAGACAGAAGGGATCTTTCAGTACTCTTTTCTGATATCAGGGGATTTACTACTATTGCTGAAGGACTAACACCCGAGGATTTGGTACATCTTTTGAACGAATATCTCACCGTTATGACAGATATTGTCTTTAAATATGATGGTATGCTGGATAAATATATGGGAGACGCCATAATGGCCATATACGGTGCGCCGCTCGAGTTACCGGATCATCCCATCAAGGCATGCCAGTCTGCCCTTGAAATGATGGAGGAGCTAAAGAGACTTAATAAAAAGTGGACTGGTGAAGGAAAGCAGCCTATGGATATAGGCATTGGCATAAACACGAGCCCCATGATGGTTGGGAATATGGGATCCGAACAGAGGTTTGATTTTACTGTTATGGGTGACTCAGTTAATCTTGGCTCCAGGCTGGAAGGTGCAAACAAGAGCTATAAGACCAATATTATAATTAGTGAATTTACATTTGAGCGGGTTAAAGATGAATTTGTCTGCATGGAACTGGATTCAGTCAGGGTAAAAGGAAAGACTCAGCCGGTAAGAATTTATAATCTGGTAGGAAAAGATGTTCCTGCTACCCAGGAGAGGATTATAAATGAGTTCAATCAGGCGGTTACCTTGTATAGAGAGAGAAAATGGGATGAAGCCATCCATACCTTTAAAAATATCAGCGCCACGGATCCCGGTCTCTATGCGGCACAACTCTACGTTGAAAGGTGCCTCGATCTCAAAAAAAATCCTCCATCTGCTGACTGGGATGGGGTTTATGTCATGACCACTAAATAAGACGTCTCACCATAAAAAGGAATGGAGAGATGGAGAAATGGAGTGCTGGAGGAATGGTACAATATGAAGGCAAGAGCAATACCTCAGTGCTCCAGTACTCCCTGGCCCAGACCTGATCCTATGTGAGTGAGGTCTTAGGGCATTGACTTCAAGATAAAGACAATGCAAACAGCGTTTTCCTATATTGTCGCACCAGGACGGGCCAACACTCCAGTACTCCGGTACTCCAAATAAGCTATGAAATAGGTGAATAGATGTATTCTTTCATTTACTATGTAGGAAGAAAGACCATAGGAATCATAGAAGAGATGGGGCGGATCTTGATCCTTCTCTTCCAGGCCTTTGTCTGGATGGCACTGCCCCCTTACCGGTTTAAGGCAATAGTCAAACAGATGGAATTTGTTGGGGTCAAATCCATCTTTGTAGTTGTCCTGACCGGCACCTTTACCGGTGGGGTACTTGCTCTTCAGAGTCATTATGGATTCAAGCTTTTTGGGGCAGAGACCCTGGTCGGCTCAATTGTTGCTTTGTCCATGACAAGGGAGCTGGGACCCGTTTTAACGGCCCTGATGGTCAATGGCCGGGCAGGTTCTGCCATGGCCGCAGAACTCGGGACCATGAGGGTAACCGAGCAGATTGACGCCCTGGATGTAATGGCAACCAACCCGGTTAAGTATCTTATCGTCCCCAGGATTATTGCAGGCATTGTTATGCTTCCGGTTCTGACCGTTGTCGCGGATTTCTTGGGTATACTGGGAGGTTATTTTGTTGGTGTTATTCTTCTTAAGATAAATTCAGGGATGTTCGTGGCCAATATACTTGAATATCTCGATCTTGATGACATATTTCACGGCCTCACTAAATCGGTCTTTTTTGGCCTGATATTGACCCATATAGGATGCTATAAAGGCTTTTACACAAAAGGGGGAGCCGAGGGTGTGGGAAAGGCAACCACCGAGGCAGTGGTAATTTCATCGGTCTTGATCTTGGTAAGCGATTATTTTCTTACATCTATAATGTTTTAGACGTTCAAAAGTTCATGGTCTCGTAAAAAGCCTTTTCACCGGTCATTGCGAGGAGCGAAGCGGTTGCGAGGCGGAGCCGAAGCAAACCCGGAGCCTTTCCTTTAGAACTAAGAAGTATGATACCTGACATCACGGAAACTGAGAGTCCTCGCTGTGCTCGGAACAGGCTCCGCAATCTCCTGATTTCAAGCAGTTACAGCCAATGAGATTGCTTCGCTGAGTTTATGCTGAGGAACGAAGTGCTCGCAATGACAGCACCGGCGACTTTTTACGAAACCATCAAAGTTGTGGCCTAATTGTTCTTTAGGCCACATGATAAACATTCAATGTAGGCATTCAGGGGTTCAGGATTCAGGGTTCAGATGAAGGTGGAATTTCCTTTGAGATATCGCCTTTCAGAAACACTCATTACCCTATTAACCATCAATGCCTCAACTTTTGAACGTTACCAATGTTTTAACGCTGTGGCGTGTGGGATAGGGATTTAGGCATTCGATTATGATAAATCTGGCAGATATCCATAAATCATTTGGAGGTACTGTTGTCCTCGATGGTTTGAATCTATTCATTGAAAAGGGTGAGGTCACGGTTGTTATTGGCCAGAGTGGGGGTGGTAAGAGTGTTTTGCTAAAACATATAATCGGCCTCCTTCGGCCGGACAGTGGAAGGGTAGAGATAGATGGTAATGATATAACCACCTTTAATGACCGCCAGTTAAATGAAATACGAAAGAGATTCGGTATGCTCTTTCAGGAGGCAGCCCTCTTTGATAGTATGACAGTAAGTCAAAACGTGGCATTCCCATTAGTAGAGCATACAAAGCTTACCAAGAGTGAAATAGGGGAAATTGTTAGTGAGAAGCTTTCCCATGTTGGCCTTAAGGGTGTGGAAGACAAAATGCCTTCAGAGCTTTCCGGAGGTATGAAGAAAAGGGTTGGCCTGGCCAGGGCTATCGCACTTGAGCCAGAGATCATCCTTTTTGACGAACCTACTACCGGGCTTGACCCGATCATTGCCGGTGCAATTGACCAGCTCATCATTGACATCCAGAGGCGACTCAATGTAACCTGTGTAGTAATAAGCCATGATATTGAGGGCACATTCAAGATGGCCCATAAGATCGCTATGCTCCTTGAAGGAAAAATAATCGAATATGGGACCCCAGAGGAGATCAAGAGGAGCAGCAATCCTGCCCTTAAACAATTCTTAGAAGGTAACATAGACGGTCCGATAAAGGTGATTTAGGTAACCAAAGACCTCATGCCGGATATCTGATACGTCAGATCTAAAACTATGAAAAACGCTGGTGCAGAAATAAAGGTGGGGCTCTTTGTCCTGGCAGGTATTATCATACTGACCTACATGTCTGTTAAGGTGGGCAAATTTGATTTTGGAAGGAAGAAGGGATATGAGATTTTTGCCTATTTTGATAATGCCTCTGGTCTCAATATAGATGTACCCGTGGAGATAGCCGGTATAGAGGTAGGCAGGGTTAAGGACATTGGCCTGGAAAGAAGAAAGGCCAAGATTACCATGAGAATTGCCCCTGATACATCCATACCATCTGATTCAAAGGCATTTATAAGGACAAAAGGCATATTGGGCGATAAATTCATTCAAATAATCCCTGGTAAGCCAGAATCACCACCCATAAAGGATGGGGAGAGGATAGTAGACACCTATACGCCCACTGATATCGATCAGTTGATTAATACGATAGGTGAGGTTGCTTTGGACATAAGAAAGGTCTCACGATCCCTCGGTAATGTGTTGGGAGGAAAAGAGGGAGAGGATAAGATGAGGCAGATCCTGGACAATATAACCACATCCACTGCCTCTTTGAACAGGATCATAGAGGATAATGAAAAGAGAATTAGTTCCCTTTTGATCAATTTTAGTGAATTTAGCAAAGACATTAAAGACGTTTCAAATGCCAACAAGGAATATATCAACAGGATAGTAATAGATATCAAGGAGACTACCACCCAACTCAAGGAAGCGGTTGAAGCATTTAGCATGATTGCCAAGAAGATTGAAAGAGGGGAAGGTACCCTGGGAAAGTTGATACATGATACAACGACTATCGAAGATTTGAACGAGACATTGGCCTCTTTGAAGCGCGTAAGTGAGAAGATCGATGCTGGTAAAGGAACAATTGGTAAATTGATTAATGACGAAAAGATGGCAGAGGATCTGGGAGAGACGGTGACAGGGATACGTGACTACTTTGCCAGAATGGATGCATTCAGATTTGATGTAGACTTCCATGGAGAGCATTTGACCCGAAATAACGAGACCAAATACTATCTTAATCTTAAGATTCAGCCCAAGGCCGATAAATATTACCTGCTTGGGATCGTATCAGATCCTTCAGGAGTGGAAACCGTTACCGACACCACAATAACTGAGACCCCAGGTGGGACAAGAACAGTACACCAAGTAAAGAGAGAGAGGGATAAACTAAAATTCAATTTCCAGATAGCAAAGAGATATTACGATCTGGTACTCAGGGGTGGAATAATAGAGTCAACAGGTGGTATTGGGCTGGATTACTATCTTTTCGATGATCGGTTTAAACTGAGTCTTGAGGCATTTGATTTCAATATCGATAGAGAAGCCCACCTAAAAAGTGCTGTAGACTTTACCTTCTTCAAATACCTTTACCTGACTGCCGGTTTTGATGATTTTTTGAACGATGAGGGTGATTCTTCCTTCTTTATCGGCGCAGGCTTAAGGTTCGAGGATGACGATATCAAGTACCTCTTAACCAGTGCCCCCATACCCGGACAATAGTGTTGTCAGTGGTCCGTTGTCCGTTGTATCCGAATTCCGAGGATTTCATCCGATGATTCGCTCCAACAGACAACTGACAACGGACATCTTCAAATACGATACGCGAGCTTATAATAGATCAACTTCTGGTACTCAATAATAAGCTCTTTCGCATATTTTCGTTTGGTCCACCAATCTTTTGGACTAAATAGCTGATAATGGGATGGAAGAGAGATTATCTTTATATCATAATCCTTGAAGACCTTCTTGAAGGTCAGCCATGCCCGGCGAGAGTGGGT
>JAPVWE010000080.1 GCA_028572035.1 Desulfobacteraceae bacterium
TGGACACATATATGGAGGAAATTGACATTTTCCTGCGGTCAAAGAATAGTGGAAAGCGAGCATGAATGATATTGATCGGCAATATTTGAATAAGGGGATTGATAATTTCAAACAAACAAAGATACTTGTTATCGGCGATATTGTGCTGGATCAGTTCATATGGGGAAAGGTTTCAAGGATTTCCCCGGAGGCTCCTGTACCAGTGGTTGAGGTTGAACATGAAACTACCATGTTAGGTGGTGATGCCAATGTTGTTAATAATCTTGCTTCATTAGGAGGAAAAGTGCTGTTGTGTGGAGTTGTGGGAGATGATTCACCAGGAAGAGAGATAATCTCAAAATTACATGAATTAAATGTTGATGTTAGTGGTATGGCCATTGAGCATGATAGGCCTACAAGCGTCAAAACAAGGATCATAGCCCATGCCCAACAGGTTGTCAGGTACGACCGGGAGACAAGGATTTCTTTGAAATCAGAGATTATCAGGGATTTTCTAAATCTTATTCTTGAACAAAAGGAAGATCTCTCAGGTATTATAGTCTCCGATTATGGTAAAGGCGTGGTATCACGTGAGCTTATGAACGGAGTTAAAAGTGTGATTTCAGATTGTGATTTTCCTGTGACAGTGGATCCAAATGTGAAGAATTTTCCGCTATATAAAGATGTAACGATAATCACACCCAATCATAATCAGGCAGGAGAAATAGCAGGCCGAGAAATTGATAATGAAGAAGACCTAGAGAATGTTGGGAAAAACCTGTTAAATAATAATAGATGCAGGGCCTTGTTGATCACCAGAGGTAAGGATGGTATGACCCTCTTTGAGGAGGAGGGTAGGGTAACACACATTAAGTCAGTGGCCCGAGAAGTATATGATGTGACTGGTGCTGGAGACACAGTCATTGCTACTCTTACACTCGGTATAGCTGCAGGGCTCGACATAAAATCCGCGGCCTATCTATCTAATCTGGCAGCAGGGATAGTAGTTGGCGAGGTGGGTACATCAACGGTAAAGATCAATAATCTCAAAGAGTTAATTGCCAACCATGTCTAGCAGAAAGCAGTAGGAAGTAGGCAGTAAGCAGAAATAACCAGCCTGGTAACGAGTAACTAGCGACGAACAGTGAGCACCCCTGAGGAAGCAAAAAAGGTAAAGCTGATAAGCAGCCTCTTTTCTTCACAAGAAGACCTGATAGGGAAGGTCATCAAAGAGATGGAAGGGCCTTTTGGCCCAGTTGACTGGGTAAGTGAAAAACTTGCTTTTAACAGGACAAGATACTATGCAAAAGAGATGGGATGGCCTCTATACAGGCGATTCATATCCTTTTCCAGGCTCATCATGCCAGATTCTATTGCACACATAAAGTTGATAACCAATAAAATCGAGAATGGGCATCTTGTTGACAAAATAAGGAAGATCAACATTGATCCAGGCTATATATCTTTAGAAAGATTGATTCTCGCTACCGGTAAGAACTACACCCATAGAATATATTTGAGAAATGGGATATATGCAGATCTCACCCTTATCTTTCATGCTGGGACCTTTAAGCCTCTGGCATGGACATATCCTGATTATGCCGATGAGAGAATTATTGGTTATTTTAATATGATAAGGAATGGTTATTTGCAATATTTAAGAAAAGAGGAAGAAGAGGTAGAGAGATAATTATGCTTAAGAGTATGACTGGATATGGTAGGGCCGAATCCTCAAAAGGGGCCCTGGAATTTAGTGTTGAAATAAGGTCGGGAAATAATCGGTTCCGAGAGATTATTTTGAGGCTTCCTCAGAGTCTGCAACCATCTGAGGACAGGATCAGATCTATAGTTTCCTCCAGGCTAAGGAGGGGGAGAATCGAGGTATCCATCCAGATAAAAGACAACGGGGATAAAGGTTTGAACCTGGAGCTGAACAGGCCACTAGTAAGGGCCTATGCTACCATTTTCAATGAACTAAATGAGGAACTTGGCTGTAAGCAACCTATTGATCTATCCTTTTTCTCTCAGCTAAAAGATACTATTATTGTGAAGCAAGATAGTGTTGATCTTGAAAGAATATGGCCTGATTTAAAGGATGTTTTAGATAAGGCCTTACTCTCATTGGAAACTATGAGAATGGATGAAGGCAAGGCCCTAGAAGAAGACTTTTTAGTGCGATTAAACAGGATTAAAGGAGATATCGAAGAGATAAGAAATAGGGCCAAAGTTACAGTTGAGGAATACAGGGATAAATTAATACAGAAGATTAATAAATTGATAGAAGGCATTGATATAGCTGAGGATCGCTTGATGCAAGAAGTAGCTCTTATGGCAGACAGGTCTGATATTACCGAAGAACTGATTCGGGTGGAAAGTCACTTGGAGCAGTTTAGGTCTTACATGAATCAGGACGATGTGATTGGGCGCAGGCTGGATTTCTTATTGCAGGAGATAAACAGAGAGGTTAATACAATGGCATCTAAGGCTGCGGATTCCTTTGTTTCACAACTTGTGGTTGATATTAAGGCTGAATTGGAAAGGTTGAGGGAGCAGATTCAAAATGTGGAATGATTTAAGTATAGGAAATCTTTTTGGACGCAGATTATCAAGATTCTTAATATTTTGAAAAAATATCTGCGGATATCTGCGTCCTACATCTATTAAATACGGGAGAAAAGGGTTATGGATCCAAGTTTACTTAATATCGGTTTTGGCAACTTTCTTGTATCAAGAAGGGTCATAGGCATTATCTCACCGTCTTCGGCGCCAGTCAGACGACTTCGCGAAGAGGCAAGGGATGATAAAAGGCTGATAGATGCAACACAAGGTAGAAGGACAAGATCAGTGATCATAACTGATAGCAATCATGTGATACTGTCTGCTGTTCAGTCTGAGACAATAGCCCAAAGGTTTTCTCCAGACGGTACAATAAGAGGGGAAGACTTGATCTAAGGATGATCCGGAGAAAACCTTAGGATTAATAACAAGAGATTATGGACGACAAAGGACAGATTTTTGTTATCACTGCCCCCTCAGGTACCGGAAAGACAACAATAATAGACAGTGTAAGAAAAACCATGACGGGGGTTGGTTATTCCATTTCTCATACCACTCGAATGCCGAGAGAAGGAGAGGTAAATGGATATCACTACTATTTTGTTGATCGAGCAGGTTTTGAAGAAATGATTGAGGCCCATGAATTTATAGAGTGGGCTGTTGTCTATGATCAGCTATATGGCACTTCCATTTCAAGTATAAACAGCGAGCTATCCTCAGATAAAGACATCTTGATGGATCTTGATATCCAGGGGGCTGAGGAGATAAAAAGGCGATTTCCCGAATCTCTATCAATATTCATACTCCCTCCATCAATGGAGATTCTCGAGGAGAGACTGAAAAAAAGATCAACAGATGAGAAAATAGACATAGGCCTACGGATGAGAAAGGCGGTGGAGGAAATCCAAAGATGCAGAGATTACGATTTCATTATTGTCAATGATGATCTGAATCAAGCAGCAAGAGAAATAGAGGCAATTATTACTGCCCAGAGGGCGCATAAAAAGAGACGTTTTCCATTGGTTCAAAAGATATTCCAATTATGAAGATTATCTGTAACTATTAAGGTAGAAGATTTGCCCCAGGCTATATCTGGCATAAACGCAGTTAAGGAAAACCTCAAGGAAGGTAAAGGCATAGTTGAACTCTTAATCGCCAGGGGGAGGAAGATTGTACGCATGAGGGAAATTCTGGATATGGCCAGAGAGAAAGGGATACCAATAAGATACAGAGATAGGATATACTTAGATAAGATTTCGCCCAACTTTTCCCACCAGGGTGTAATAGCTATTGTAAGCAATTACAGTTACTTCCATTTAGAGGATCTGATGAAAATTGCCCTTACCAGTGAGAAAAAAGGGCTTCTCCTTGTTGCGGATCACATTACTGACACCGGGAATCTTGGCTCTCTGATCAGAACCGCTGAGTTTTTTGGAGTTCAAGGGCTCATCTTGCCCAGGGACAGATCTGCCTCCATAACAGATACTGTTCACAAAAGATCAGCAGGTGGATCAGCCTATCTCCCCGTAGCCAAGGTCGTTAATTTGGCAAGAGCTCTTGAACAATTAGCCGATGAAGGTCTCTGGATTGTGGGGGCTACAGGGGAGAGCAAGGCAGACATCTATGAGTTTGACTGGAATAGGGATCTGGCTCTGGTAGTGGGGAGCGAGGGTAAAGGGTTAAGTAGGGTTGTCAGAGATCAATGTCATCATCTGGTTAGCATACCACGATTGGGCCATCTCAATTCCCTTAATGTATCTGTCGCCGCAGGAACTATCCTCTCTGAGATAGTGAGACAGAGAGGTCATTCTGAGTAAGCAGTAAGCAGTAGGGACTATGCAGCAGGGATAAGTTCAATACAAAATGTTCAGTGCCTACTGCTTACTGCCTACTACCTACTCATTTGATTTCTAATCTATTGGTAACGTTCAAAAGTTGAGGCATTGATGGTTAATAGGGTAATGAGTGTTTCTGAAAGGCGATATCTCAAAGGAAATTCCACCGTGTTCTGCAGTGGTCAAATATTTGGGATTTGCTCCACAAAGCCCCTTGGAATCTGCAAATGGTGTGTTAAAGTCCAAATATTTGACCACCTTCATCTGAGCCTTATAGATATCGCCTGGAGGAAATTGTCATTACCATAGATATTATTGAATGTTTACCATGTGGCCTAAAGAACAATTAGGCCTCAACTTTTGAACGTTACTAATCTATTAAAGGGAAACCCCTAAGGGCGCCACATGTAACAAGAGCGCCCACAACCTCACACACGGGTAATCCAACCACATTGGTGTAAGAGCCATTGATATGTTCGATCATGAAAGAGCCAATCCCTTGGATGGCATAGCCACCTGCCTTGCCAAAAGGTTCACCTGTCTTGATGTAGGCCTCGATTTCAATTTCACTTATCTCCTTTACTTTTACCTTTGTTGCAACTGACTCGAGGTGTACCGACTTACCTTCTGGATCAAGAATACAGAATCCGGTAATTACCCTGTGATTTTTTCCCCTCAAACGAAGAAGCATCTCATGGCAATCGTGAGAATCTTTTGGCTTGCCGAATACCCTCGTGTTCATTACAATGATGGTATCGGCACCAAGTATCCAGCGATTTTTATGGACATGCTGTACTGATTCAGCCTTACGTATTGCCATCTGGCAGGCAATGTCTGCCGGTCGCATCCCCTCATAGAGGGTTTCATCAACCATGCTTCCAGTTGCCTCAAATGGTATGCCGATCTGTTTAAGGATAGCCTTTCGCCTCGGTGAGATAGAGGCAAGCACAAGAGGATTGGTTTTGTCAATAGGATAGTGGTTCATCGTTTTTTGACTTTAGGCACTTGTAACTTTAGGCACTAATATTCTTAAGTGATCAGGGCCATTTTTTCAAATAAAAAATGAGTTTAAATTTTGTGGAAAAAATCTAAAATATGTGTTAATATTCACTCTGAACTGTGAAGGTGAGTAATATGGCACTTCCCAAGACAGAAAATAGACAGGAAGAAGTGAATAATGTAGAGACCCTACAGAAGGAACTTGAGTTCAGCAAAAGGCTCAATTTTATTACCAATAAGATACATTCTTCCAGGGACATTGACGACATATTGATTAATCTGAGGGATAGCATTCTTGGCGTGTTTGATGCAGACCGCTTAACCATCTATGTGGTGGATGGGGCAAGCAAAGAGATCGTTTCACGATTCAAGACGGGTGAAGAGATAAACGAGATAAAGCTTCCTATTAATAATAGAAGCATTGCAGGTTACAGTGCTAAGTCAGGAAGAATAGCAAATATTGCAAATGCCTATGATAATAGTGTGTTGAAAAAGATAAATCCTGAATTGACATTTGACAGGAGCTGGGATGAAAGAACGGGTTATGTAACAAAGCAGGTTCTGGTTGCGCCTATTAGGTTTGACAAATATCTATTGGGCGTGATTCAGCTCATCAACAAGCTCGATGATAAACACTTCACCTTGGAAGACCAGAAGTCTGTTATCGAGATAGCCAAGGTCTTAGGAATTGCCTTCTACAACCACCAGAGACTCAAACAACAAGCCAGACGAACAAAATTCGATCATCTTATCAGTAATAATATTATTACCCGGAAAGATCTGGAAGCGGGGATGGTTCTTGCACGAAAGGAAAAGATCAGTGTAGAAACTGTTCTTATAAACAACTATCAAGTAACCAAAGAGGATATAGGAAAGTGTCTAAGTACATTTTATAATACACGATTTATACCCTACAATGAAAAGATGGTTATTCCGGGGCAGCTGCTCAAAGGTCTGAAGTCAACGTACTTGAAAAACAACTTCTTTGTTCCCGTGGCCCAATCTGACTCAAAGATAGTGATAGCAATGGAAAACCCGAACTACTTACCCGGACAAGACGCCATAAAAGGGCTGATCCCTGGCAAGGAATTTGAGTTTTGCGTTTCTCTAAGAGAAG
>JAPVWE010000081.1 GCA_028572035.1 Desulfobacteraceae bacterium
TTATCCCTGGCCAGTGCCTGCCAGATCTTCAAATAGGGTTCTCTGGTATCCATGTCGACTATTATTCATTAAAATGAAAAATAGTCAAGACTATTTTTCAATATGGTCAAAAATTGTCAAAACTACGATATGAGTCGCAAAAAGTCCCAGCTCTTAAAAGGCTAAAGTCTTGCGCCTCTGTGAGCTCTGTGAGAGTTGAAAGTCCCTTCTATGGTGGTGGCAATTCATCAAGTCCAACTGAGGTGCGGAGGGTCTTTAACTCCGAATTGTTTAGGTGGCGGTATTTTCCGACCTTTAGGGCGCCCAAATGGAGACTCCCATAGCCTATTCGGATAAGCTTGAGGCTTTTGTGTCCCACTGCTTCAAACATCCTTCTTATCTGTCGTGATCTGCCCTCAAAAATGGTAATCCTTACCACACTTCTTTCCTGCTGTCTCTCTACTACCTTGACATTAGCCGGACTGGTTGGCCCATCATCAAGAGATATACCCTTTCTCAATCTTCCAACTGATGCACCCGATAGGGAGCCCTCAATGGTTACTTTGTAGGTTTTGGGGACATGGAATCGTGGGTGCATGAGCCTGTGGGCGAGCTCACCATCATTGGTGAGGATTAAGAGGCCAGAGGAGTCAAAATCCAGACGTCCAACAGGATAGATCCTCTCTTTGATATCTTGTATCAGGTCCCGGATGATAGGCCTCCCTTCAGGATCTCGCAGCGTACTAACATACCCGAAGGGTTTATGTAACATCACATAGATCTTCCTGGGCGGATCAGGTATGGCCTGGCTATCAACCGTAATAGAATCCACGCCCCAGATGGCCTTTGAGCCGAGACCTGTCTCCACCCGACCATTTACCGTCACCAGACCTGAGGAGATAAGCTCATCGCCCCGTCTTCTCGAGGCAATACCAGACATGGAGATAATCTTGTTCAGCCGTTCTCTTCTTCTATGGCTCTTCCTCTCCAACGCCAAGTTCCTCTATCTCCTTCAAGGTCGGAAGGGATGACAGATCCTTTAAATCAAAGAACTCAAGAAACCTTCCTGTTGTACCATAGATGATGGGTCTGCCTGGCAGGCGCTTTCGACCCACAATCCTGATCAATCCCTTTTTGAGCAACACTCTTAGTATACCGCCCACATCCACACCCCGCAACCTTTCAACCTCCTGCCGGATGGCAGGTTGCTTGTAGGCAATAATGGCCAATGTCTCCAGTGCCGCCCTGCTCAATCGAGTTGGAGTTGTGCTCAGCATTCTGGAGATGTACGGCCTGTACCTGGGAAGAGTGCGAAATTGATAGCCTTTGGCTACCTCCTTGATAGTGAAGCTCCTTTTCATCCCCTCATATTCGTTTTTTAGCTCCTGGAGGACATCCTTTATCTCTTTGAGATCATTTCCTGGAAGAAGGGCATGGATCTGCCGAGGTGCTAAAGGTTCGCTGGCTGCAAAAAGAAGCGATTCTATGATTAGTTTAAGGGAATTGGACATTCGTTATTTGTTATTAGTTATTCGTTACTCGATCCCTACATCTTAGGCTTCTGCCTTTAGTGTCTTGAGCTTGATATCGCCACCTACTTTGTCCTGAAAAACAATGATAGCGCCATTTTTCATCAGATCGAGCAGGGCCAAGAACGTGGCAATCATCTCTGAAATGGACGTATTTCCGGAAAAAAGGTCTCTAAAATAGAAATGTTCTTTGCCTTTAAGTCCTTTCATTATTTCAACCATCTTTTTCTTAACAGACCATGTTTCAGCCCTGAATCTAAGAACAATACCCGGATATCTTCTCTTCATAACCTTTTTAAAGGCATCCATCAATTCATAGAGAGAAACCTCTGCTGTATTGATATCTTCTTCGACCCCTCTCTTTCCATCTGTTTCACTGCCCCTTTTGAAGACATCTCTATAGAGGATATCCCTGGTTGCCAATTCATGAGCTGCTTCTCTGAGCTGCATATATTCCATGAGAGGTCTTACAATTTCCATCCTCGGATCTTCTATCTCCTCCACATCACCCTCTTGTTTTGGAAGGAGCATTTTGGATTTGATGTGCATCAAGGTAGATGCCATGACCAAAAAATCACCGGCCACATTAATATCCAGGGCCCTCAACAGATCGAGATATTCCAGATATTGCTCGGTAATGGTGGCTACAGGTATATCTGAGATGTCGATCTCATTTATCTTTATCAGGTGCAATAGTAAATCAAGTGGGCCTTCAAATACCTCGAGTCTTGTCTCAAAGGTCATGATTAAATTTTAACAACCTCTCTCACCTCTTCCATGGTATTCCTTGCGATCTTACGTGCCTTTCTATTACCTTCGTCAATAATATTTTCTATAATTTGAGGATTGGCCTCCAGCTCTTTCCTCTTCTCTCTCAGCGGTTCCAGGGCCCTATTTAGGTTAGATGCCATCATCTGCTTGCACTCCACGCACCCTATGGATGCGCTGCGACAGCCCTCCTCTATCTCCTTTACCTTTTCCTTCTCAGTATATAACTCATGAAAGCTAAAGACATTACAGAAATCCGGTCTGCCGGGGTCGAATCTTCTGGCCCTCTGAGGATCGGTAATCATATCAGCCACCGTTGTGGTTACTGTCTCCTTTGAGTCAGAGATAAATATGGCATTGTTGTAACTGTTACTCATCTTCCTCCTGTCTGTGCCCAGTATCTTGGCCTCTGGTGTTAGCAGAGTCTCTGGCAAGGGAAAAACATTGGAATAGAGATGATTGAAACGCCGGGCTATCTCTCTTGTCAATTCAACATGAGGGCTCTGATCCTCCCCCACAGGCACACCATGTGCTTTATACATCAGGATATCTGCTGCCTGAAGAACCGGGTAGCCCAGAAACCCATAGGTATGAAGATCTTTTTGAGCCATCTCCTTAAGTTGCTCCTTATAGGTAGGATTTCTCTCCAGCCATGAAAGAGGTGTTATCATGGAAAGAATCAGATGGAGCTCTGCGTGTTCCTCTATGCCCGACTGAACAAAGATCACGGATTCCTCCGGGTCAAGACCAATTGCGATCCAGTCAATGAGTACATCATTAATGCTTTCTTTGATAATCTCCGGATGTTCATATTCACTTGTCAGTGCATGCCAGTCAGCGATAAAGTAAAAACATTGGTAATCCTTTTGAAGGGAGCGCCAGTTATTCAGGGCTCCATGGACGTGTCCAAGATGAAGTCTCCCGGTTGGTCTCATGCCGCTGACGATTCTCTTTTTCTCCATTTTTCATTCCTCCAGATGTGCATGAATAATCGATCCTGGCCCGGACAGGCCCGCCCTCCTGCCTAGCCCGCCCGCCATCGTCCCGCTCTGCGGGACTCAGGCGAGTTTCCGAATTCCGGAACTCGGAAGCGGGCGGGCGGAGTAAGGCTGACGGGCCGAAACCAAACAGGTTGTAAAGCTGTCTACGGATTGCCGAATCTTTCCTTTACAAATTCAATCTCATCTTCTTTTGTGCTCACATCACCATCCAACTTGGCCTCCAGGATGCTGTCAAATATCTCCTTGAAAAGGGGACCGGGTTTATGACCCATAGTGATAAGCTCTCTGCCACTTAGGGAGACCTTTGTTCCCTTAAGCTTGGTAAAGAAGGTAGATATGGATTTCTTTATCTTTTCACTCCTGGTTTTGGCCATGCCATAAAGTAAAACCTCAGGAGTAACAGGTGAGAGAATTCTGTATAAAGAATAATGTTTCCTGTCCTTCAAACGAGAAACCTCCTTCAAGGCTTGTCTCAGCTCCTGGCGAGCGGAAATCATGCTTACAATCTCTTTGTCGTGAACCTCCATCCTAATGGCTAAATTACTCAGGGCATCATCACTCAAGGAAGAGGTTAAACCAAGAAAATATACCTTCCATGGTTCATAGGAAACACCCAGGTAAAGGAGATTGAACCATACCAAAATCCCCTTGATTCTTTTCAGGATTTCTCTTACCTCCTCGGTAAGTCTTAGCTCGGGTGAGAAAAATCTCAGAAGATCATATCCGTCCATTCTCTCTATTGCCCCTGCGGGGTCTTCTTCCTTCAAAATCAGTTTCAGTTCTACAAAAAGCCTTTGCCCAGAGAGATTCTCAAAGCAACGTATATTTACGGCATTTTGAATCAGACTTTTCGTAAGCTTCCCTATTCTGAACCCGAACCGTTGTTCAAATCGTATGGCCCTTAAGATTCTTGTAGGATCTTCAACAAAACTGAGGTTATGAATTACCCTCAACACCCGCTCTTTAATGTCCCTCATGGCACCAAAGTGATCAATGAGGGTACCGTAATGGCCTTTGTTGAGATGAACGGCCAGGGTATTGATGGTGAAGTCTCTCCTAAAAAGATCTCTCCTCAAGGAACTCAGCTTAACAACAGGTAGTGCTGCTGGTGATTCATAATGCTCTATCCTGGCAGTTGCAATATCAATCTTAAAACCGTCCGGCATAACCAGAACAGCTGTCCCAAACTTGGGATAACTCCTCACCTTGGCGCCAAGATGATCGGCACAAGTCTTGGCAAACTTGATACCATCTCCCTCGATAACAATATCCACATCAAGATTTCTCCTTTTTAAGATAACATCTCGTACAAGACCACCCACCAGATAAGCATTGAAATCAAGCCCATCAGCTATCTCACCCAGGTCCTTTAATAACTTAATTATCTTATCGGGAATCCGTTCTTTGAGTAAACTTGCGATATTCTTCTTCCGAACAAACCGCGGAATCTCCCCCTCTGAATCATAAAGAAACTCTGGCGTAGATGACCGTTCTATCAATATATTCAAAAGGTCTGTTCTCGTAATAACTCCAATGAGCTGGCTATCTTGTAATACGGGTAGAATTCTGACCTTATTGGCTATGATCAAATCCTGTATCCTATTCAAGGTGGTCTCAGGCCCTACATGGTAAAATTCCACATTCATATACTCTTTTACAGGTCTCATTTCAAGGCCTAAGAAAATGGCTCTATCCACCATCTGCCTGGAGATATATCCCTTGAGTGTTCTGTTTTCATCAATCCCCATCAACGCGCTAATATTGTAGCTGGTTAATGTATCACTTGCCTCTCTGATGGTAGCCTCAGGTGATATATGGACGGCAGGAGAGGTCATCATGTCTTTAGCCAATCTCTCAAAATTTATCCGGCTTAAAAGGAAGGCCTTAAGATCTTCCTCTGCCTGGATGAGGGTTTTATCCGTGACAGTAGCTGAGGCGGCCTGAGGATGCCCTCCACCACCAAACTCAAAGGCAATCTCAGCAACATTTACCTCTGGAATCCTGCTCCTGGCTACCAGATAGACCCTATTTTCCATCTGGGCCAGGGCAAAAATAACATTGAGATTTTCCATTTCCATAAACTTTTGAACCAGAACAGCAAAATCACCTATATACCTATCGCTTCTGACCTTGGCGATAACCACCTCTACACCATTGATATTGTTTCTGGTAGCTGAAGCCATCAAATCATTCAAAAGCCAGACCTGTTCAGCGGTCAACTCTCTGGTTAACATATCAGAGATTGTATTGAGAGATGCCCCCTGCTCTAACAACCAGGCAGCAGCCTCGTAGTCTTCTGCCGTAGTAGAAGAATAGGTAAAAGAGCCGGTATCTTCATAGATACCGAGTGACATCAGGGTTGCCTCATCAGGGGTAATCTTGATCCCCTTTTCCCTTATTATTCCAGTCAATATGGATGTCAATGCCCCACGTTCTCGGACAATCTCAAAATCACCCTTGATATCATCATCAGATCGTGGGTGATGATCATATATGTGTATTTCCATTGCATTCTTATCCAAGAGTTTTTTGAATTTGCCAATCCGCTTCTTCTGACGTGTGTCCACCAGGATCAGCCTCTTGACTTTATCGAGATCAACATCTTTTATGCGCACAAAATCAAAAAGATAAGAGGTTGAGTACAGAAAAAAATTCCTCAAGTTTTGTTCCTGGGCACCAGGAAATACCAGTATGGCCTCAGGATAGAGTTTCTTGGCAGCCAGCATGGATGCCAAAGCATCAAAGTCAGCATTCACATGTGTAGTTATTACCTCGAGGTGAGGGGCTTGTTTTTTCATTTCTTTATTTGATGCCTTCTGCGCCATTTGTATGGCATCTCAAATGGTGGCCGTGGAGATTCATAGGCAGCTTTTAGAATCCGTTCTGCCAAATCAGGAAATCCATTATCTCCGTAATGGGATATGTTCTCATATGCTAACCCCGCTCTGATCAAGTGGATAGATAAAAGTTCTCCATCTACAAATACATGCGCCAGAAGGCGTCCGTACTTATCATTTTGAAAGGGAAGGTATTCTATAACCTTGGCCTTTCTTAAGATATCCATTGTCATTGCTGCCGCTTTTCGACCATAGGGCTGATCTTGAAATATCCCATGCTCTTTATGGATAATCTCCGGTGCATCTATACCCAAGACCCTTATGATAACGTCT
>JAPVWE010000082.1 GCA_028572035.1 Desulfobacteraceae bacterium
GATCAACGGGTCCTTCTGGACGTGGATGGGGAGCAACCAGGCCAACTGCCTGCTATCATTGACATTGTGCCAGGAGCACTACCCCTCATTATATCGAAATAGATCTCCTGGCACCATTGCCAAGATCTTGGTTTCTCAGGCTACTATGCGTAGAATATATGAGGATCGGATCTTTTGTTTTGATACATTCATCTGGAGCAAGCTCAAAACTCCCACCTGAAGAATCTGACATAATAAGACCCCACAGAGCGATTGGGAGAGATTCCTGGCACAGATTGCTCACATTCTATCGCTGGGATACCCAAGAAAATCTTACCGCTCCGGATATTTAACAAGGCAGGCATGATATCCGCGGAGCAAAGGCCAGAGTCAAAAGAACGACCAAAATACAGATACAGGCTCACACCACCACAGATGACACCCCCATAGGCTATCTGAACAGTGAACGTTGTCTTGGCAGGACACGAGGATGGGAAAAAGAAGAGGGGGATTATGAGAATCAAGAAGATGATGAGAGCCATGCTACTAGAATGAGTCATTGTATCTCTTATTTTATCAGGTTAATTATCTTGATAATTTAGAGGCCTCTTAATTCCCTGACGGCTGAGACGACCTGCGATACCTTCTCACTTGCCTTACCGTGAAGGAAGATATCGGTTATGTGATCAGTAAGCACCGTTTTTTCCAGATTCACCTCGATTATCTTGGCACCGGCCTGCTTTGCCTGCCTGGGAAGTACGTTAAAAGGATAGACCACAGCCGAAGTGCCTATTATCAACAAGGCCTGGCATGTAGAGGCTAACTGGGAGCTCCGTGTCATGGCTGAAGGAGGAATTGCCTCTCCAAAAAAGATAACATCCGGTTTAAGTATCTTTCCACACTCGCATTTAGGTGGATACTCACCTTTCTTCTCTCTGTAATCATATCTTTTGTTACACCAAAGACAGATAAGCGAGCGGGAGTTGCCATGATATTCGATAACATCCCGGGAACCAGCTTCTTGGTGGAGATTATCTACATTTTGAGTACTTATACACTGCAGTAGGCCCATCCTTTCTAACTCAGCCAGACCAATATGTGCCTCATTGGGCCTTGCCTTATCAACAATCCCTTCCATTTCCTTTAACATCTGCCAGACCTTTTCCGGAGTTTTCCTGAAGGCGTAAATGGTGGCATATTCTTCCGGGTCAAACCTATCCCAAAGACCACCCCTACTTCTAAAATCCGGGATACCTGACTCCACTGAGATACCGGCACCTGTAAGGGCCAGGGTTAATTTAGATCCCAGGATAATCCTGGCAGCCTTGTCAATCAATTCATCCATTAAATTAAATTAGGACGCAGATTTTCGCCGATATCCGCAGAAAAATATATGTTTAAAATCTTCCTTCCGAGTTCCGAATGATGGAACCCGGAATTCGGAAATAATCTGTGTCCATCTGCGTCCAAAATGAAATTCCTTTATTATAAATTTATCCTTTTAAATCACCTCAAGGCTGATATCAACAGACCTTGCAGAATGTGTAATGGCACCAACAGAAATCAGGTCTATGCCTGTTTTTGACACCTCCTCAATCGATTCTAATGTAATCCCACCAGAGGCCTCTACAAGCACCCTACCTCCGGCAATGGAGACGGCTTCCCTCATTTCTTTGAGAGGCATATTATCCAAAAGAATGGCATCTGCACCCGCTCCAATGGCCTCTTCAACGCCCTTGATATCTTCCACCTCAACCTCAATCCTTAACGTATGGGGCACCCTACCTTTAATTCTTGCCAAGGCCTTGGCTATAGATCCAGCTACAGCGATATGGTTATCTTTGATCAAGATCCCGTCAAACAGACCAAAACGATGATTAAACCCACCTCCCCTCCTGACTGCATATTTTTCCAATATCCGCAATCCAGGGGTCGTCTTTCTAGTATCAATCACCCGGACCTTCGAAGAATCTGTTCTCTCGACATACTTCCTGGTAAGGGTAGCAATCCCGGAGAGGCGTTGCAAGAAATTGAGGGCTGTCCTTTCCCCACTCAGTATCCCTCTCATTGATCCTTTGACTATACCGATATCCTCCCCATTTGACACAGCCTCTCCGTCGCGATACTTGGTTTCGACCACTATTTCAGGGTCAAGCCTAGAGAAAACCCTTGAAAAAACCTCTATCCCTGCCAGTATTATCTCTTCCTTGGCTATTAGCCTTGCCTCTCCCTTCACAGATAGATCTACAAGAGCCGCGGTAGTTATATCACCAGGCCCCAGATCTTCCTCCAAGGCACTATCAATTATCTTGTCGATCGGGGAAAGATAGCCCTCTTTCACTTGAGTCCCTCAAGAATAGCAAGGTTCTGGTTTAATTTTTCTAATTTGACACTCATAAGATCCGCCTTCTCTCTGACATTCTCTACTATATGCAATGGGGCCTGATTCAAGAAATCCTTATTTGCCAACTTCCTTCGAGACAAATCCATTTCATGTTCTATTTTTTTTATTTCTTTATTAACCCTCTTTCTCTCATCATCGTAATTGATCAATCCTTTAAGGAGAACATGGACTTGGATATCGCCATAAACATATGTGGCTGACCCTTCAGGTTTTTCAATATCGGAAACAATATCCGTAGATTCTACCTTTGCCAGGCTGGTAATATAGGCAAGATTTTCAGCAAGGATCTCTCTTTCTCCAGGCCCCTTTACCTCTATGACTGCCTTTACATACTTCCTCGGAGGGATATTCATCTCTCCCCTTATGTTCCTAATACCTGTGATCACTCCATTAAGTAGATCTATCTCCTTGATTGATTCCTCATCATAGATGAATTCTGTAGGTTCAGGGAATCGGGCTACCATGATGCTTCCTTCTGTATTCGGGAGCATCTGCCAGATCTCTTCGGTAATAAAGGGTACAAAGGGATGGAGAAGCCTGACCACTCCGCTCAAGAGAATTTGCATGACAGACTGGGCCACTTCCCTTCTTTTTTGCTCCTTGCTATAGAGCTCAAGTTTAGCCATTTCCAGATACCAGTCACAGAATTCATGCCACACAAATTGATAACAGGTGCTGGCCGCATCATTGAACTTATAACCATCCAAAAAATTGGTTACCTCTTGTGCAATCTGCCCCATCCTGGCCATAATCCAGCGATCAGCCAGGGGAAGAGTGCTGTTATGTACAGATGGGGGCTTACAATCCTTCAGGTTCATCAAGGCAAATCTGGCAGCATTCCAGATCTTATTAATAAAATTCCTGTATCCTGCTATCCTTTCTTCTGAGAGCCTTATGTCTCTTCCCTGGACAGCCAATATCGCAAGGGTAAATCTGAAGGCATCGGTACCGAACCTGTCTAGGACCTCCAGAGGATCAATAATGTTTCCCTTGCTCTTGCTCATTTTCTGGCCCTGTTCATCCTTGACCAGGGCATGAATATAGACATCCCTGAAGGGGACATCCCCCATGAAGTGGAGTCCCATCATCATCATCCTTGCCACCCAGAAAAAAAGGATATCGAAACCAGTTACCAGCACTGAGGTAGGATAGAAGGTTTTCAATTCATCAGTGGCATCCGGCCAACCCAGGGTTGAAAATGGCCAGAGAGCCGAACTAAACCAGGTATCCAGCACGTCACTCTCCTGCTGAAGGTTCTTGCTTTTGCACCGAATGCATACTCTGGGGTCCTCCTTGGCTACTATGACCTCCCCGCATTCCTGGCAATACCAGGCAGGTATCCTATGGCCCCACCATATCTGCCTGGATATGCACCAGTCTCTGATATTGTTCATCCACTCGAAGTAGACACCTTCCCAATTAGAAGGTACTATCCTGGTTTTTCCATTCTTCACTGCAGCGATGGCCTCTTCGGCAAGAGGCCCTACCCTGACAAACCACTGCTTGGAGAGAAGGGGTTCAATCATGGTCTTGCAACGGTAACAGTGTCCTACCGCATGACGGTAGGGTTCGGTCTTCTCCAGTAAGTCGGAGTTTTTCAGATCATCCAGAATCTTATCCCGGCATTGAAACCTGTCCATACCCTGGTAAGGCCCAGCCAGTTCATTCATTCTGCCGCCCTCGTCAATGACCTTTATTCGTTCGAGCTGATGTTCGTTTCCAATCTCAAAATCATTGGGATCATGGGCTGGAGTTATCTTTAGGGCACCGGTACCGAATTCCCTATCCACATATTTGTCAAAGATAACCGGTATGGGCTTATTCAGTACTGGCAATAGGACGTGATATCCTGAGAGGTCTTTGTAACGTTCATCTTCCGGGTTCACAGCCACTGCAGTATCCCCCAAAAGTGTTTCGGGTCTGGTTGTGGCCACAGTTAAATAACCCTCCCGGTTTTCAAAGGGATAACGAATATAATAGAGGAAGCTATCCCTATCTTCATGTTCTACCTCAAGGTCAGCCAGTGCTGTCTGGCACCTGGGACACCAGTTTATGATATAATCTCCCCGGTAAATTAAGTTTTCATCATATAGCCGCACAAAAACTTCCCTCACAGCCCTGTAAAGCCCTTCATCCATTGTAAACCGCTCGCGACTCCAGTCACAGGAGCTTCCCAGCCTTTTGAGTTGATTGATAATTATTCCGCCATACTTCTCCCTCCACTCCCAAGCCAATTCAACAAATCTTTCCCGACCAATCTGGTGACGATCAGTTCCTTTTGAGGCAAGATCTTTCTCCACCACATTCTGGGTGGCAATACCTGCATGGTCTGTGCCGGGCTGCCATAGGACCTCATATCCCTTCATCCTTTTGTATCTGCAGAGAATATCCTGGAGAGTATTGTTAAGGGCATGTCCCATATGGAGGCTTCCGGTTATATTTGGCGGAGGAATGACAATAGAGAAAGGAGACTTATCTGATTTGGTATTGGCCTTAAATAGATTATTTCTTTCCCAATAATAATACCACTCCTCTTCCGCTTCCTTAGGTTCGTAGGCCTTGGCCAAGACATTATCTTCCATTAAATGATGCTCCTCTATTTTCATGTGCCGGCTCTAAGTTATAATAGTTGGAAGTAAATATACTTAAAAGGGCACAATGGCATCTTAAAGATTCATTTCACTTTGTGCCTTTGTGCCCATTTATTTCAAATAAATTGATCTGTATCAATCTTCAGGCATGATACTCTTCTTTAAGACATCTATCTCCTCCCTGATTATCTTCTCAGCCACCTCAGGCATGACCTCTCTGGCTACCTTTTCCAAGACATCGCTTACTACCTTTGTTAAAAGAGCCTCAATTTTTTCTTCTGAGATTGGCAGAGCCTCCTCTTTTCCTTCAACAGGGGGCATTTCAGTCGGAATCTCTTCGACAGCTTCCTCCTTCGCTGGTATCTCTTTTTCGACTACCTCCTCCACAGCCTCTTTCTCACCTTCAGCGACTAATTCCTCGAGTTCTTCGAGTCCCACATCCAGCTTAAGGTCTTCTTCTAAATCTATAGCGGGTTCTGCCTCCTCCACAGCCTCTTTCCCACCTTCAGCGACTAATTCCTCGAGTTCTTCGAGTCCCGCATCCAGCTTAAGGTCTTCTTCTAGATCTAAAGTAGGCTCTGGCTCCTTTCCTACTGCCACCTCCCTCTTTTCCATGGGAAGTGTTTCGTCACCGGTTTCTTCTTCCTGACCAGAGGGGGGCTCAGTGACAGGGCCCTCGCCCTCAGCCAATTCATCAACCGCTTTTTTCAGCTCATCCGTATCTAGCGAAATATCCTCTACAACCTCTTTCTCCTCTTCAGAAGGAGCCTCTGCCTTTTTTTCGACTTCTTCTTCATCCACTAAAAGTTTTTCCAAGCCTTCTATGTCTTTCTCAGCCAATTCAGATGCCCTGCCCTCTTCAGCTATATCAACAAGATCTATAATCTCTTCTTCCTCTTCTTTCTCTTCTTTCTCTTCTTTCTCTTTTACCTCTCCCTCTTCACTCAAAAGATCTTCATCAAAGTCAAAATCAAGGAGATCTTCATCCTCACCCTCATTTTGATCTTTTTTTATGTCATCATCCTTGGCCATGGCCATCCCCCCATTTATGATCATTTAAAAAATGCATTTATTGATACCACATAATAGCAAAGAGTGTCAAGGTCTTTGAAGAAGATAATATTTCAGCCTTCTTTCAGCATAGCTTCCTTGCCAGACCTAAAAGGGAAAAGAAAAACCTTATGTCTTGGTCAGGTTATGCCGGGCAACCGGAATAATACTGTCGGCAATCTCTCTACGAAGTGCAATGGTGTTTATTGGGGTAAAACTGGCGTTCTTAGGTCTGACAACCCCGTTGAGACGGGATTTGATCTAGATTGCCTCTCAGCCCCGCCAAGGCAGGAATCAATACTCTGTGTTCTTTGTGTTC
>JAPVWE010000083.1 GCA_028572035.1 Desulfobacteraceae bacterium
GCAGTCATGGTTATAGGCGGTGGTATCGCTGGCATACAGGCAGCCCTTGACCTGGCAGATTCTGGTTTCTATGTATATCTGGTTGAAAAATCATCCAGTATCGGTGGCAGGATGTCACAGCTGGATAAAACATTCCCTACAAATGATTGCTCCATGTGTATCATGTCCCCCAAGCTGGTGGAATGCAGCCGACACCTAAATATCGAGATACTAACCCTTTCCGAGATAGAGGGTGTTACAGGGGAGGAAGGCAACTTCCATGTCAGGCTTATCCAGCACCCCAGGTACATAGATATGGACAAGTGCATTGCCTGTGGGACATGTGCGGAAAAATGCCCCAGGAAGAAAGTACCTGATGAATACAATACGGGGTTAATAAACCGGAGGGCAGCATACATACAGTATCCCCAGGCTGTTCCTTTAAAATATCTCATCGACAAAGAGCATTGCATCTATTTTGAGAAGGGCAAGTGCCGGGCCTGCGAGAAATTCTGTCCAGCGGATGCCGTTGATTTTGATCAGGTGCAAAGGGAGATAACAATAGATGTTGGCAGTATCATCCTTGCATCTGGTTTTGAACCCTATAGCCCTGCTCTTAATGATACCTATCAATATGGCCGCCTCCCCAATGTTGTCACCAGCCTGGAATTCGAGAGGGTCTTGAGTGCCTCAGGTCCCTATCAGGGCCACCTTGTGCGCCCATCTGATGAAAAGGAACCGAAAAAGATTGCCTGGATACAGTGCGTTGGTTCAAGGAATGTCCATGCAGGGGATAGAGGTTACTGTTCTGGTGTCTGTTGCACCTATGCCATAAAACAGGCCATTGTGGCTAAAGAGCATAGTGCTGCTCCCCTGGATACTGCTATCTTTTACATCGACATCAGGACCCACGGAAAAGACTTTGAGAAGTTCTTCAACAGGGCCAGGGATGAAATGGGGGTCAGGTTTATAAAATCGAGGATAAATACTATCTTACCAGGGGATGATGAGGGAAACCTCAAGATCAGGTATACAGATGAGGGTGGAAGGTTTGTTCAAGAAGAATTTGATACGGTTGTCTTATCCGTGGGTCTTGATATACCGAAGGAATCCATTGATCTGGCTCAAAAAATAGGTGTTAAGCTTAATCATTACAATTTCGTCAGCACGAGCTCCTTCGAACCCGTACGGACAACAAGAGCGGGAATTTTGGTGTGCGGGGCCTCCCAAGGACCAAAGGATATACCTGAAACGGTGATGCAGGCCAGTGCAGCGGCTGGCGCAGCATCGAGTGTTTTGTCAACAGAAAGATATGCCCTTACCAAAGAGAAAGAGTACCCGGAGGAGATAGATATTACGGGGCAAGAACCTCGTATCGGTGTTTTCGTCTGCCACTGTGGTATCAATATCGGAGGCGTGGTCAATGTCCCAGAGGTAACCGAGTATGCATCCAGACTACCCCATGTAGTGGTAGCTGAGGAGAATCTGTTTACCTGTTCCGAGGACAGTCAGGTCAAGATAAAGGAAAAGATACATGAACACCAGCTAAACAGGGTGGTTGTGGCCTCGTGCTCTGTAAGAACCCATGAGCCCTTGTTCCAGGATACTATCAGGGAAGCAGGGCTCAACATCTACCTCTTCAGCATGGCAAATATCAGGGATCAAAACTCCTGGGTGCATCAATCCGATAAGGAGAGTGCAACTGAAAAGGCCAAAGACCTGGTCAGAATGGCCATAGCCAATGCCGCAGAACTCTCCCCTCTTTACAGAACAAAACTGCCGGTAACAAAAAGGGCCCTTATCCTTGGCGGCGGCATTGCTGGCATGACAGCCGCATTAAATGTAGCAGGACAGGGCTTCGATGTGGTTCTGGTTGAAAGAGAGAAGGAGCTGGGAGGCTTTGCCACCAATATCCACAGGACCTTACAGGGCGATGATGTTGGGGAATATGTAGCTAAATTAGTTGAGATGGTTAATCAGAGTGAAAGAATCGATGTGTTAACAGAGACTATTGTGGCAGATTTCTCTGGTACCAAGGGCAATTTTAAAACAGCACTTGTTGTGGGACCTTCCATGTACTCCAGGGAAGTGAATCACGGGGCACTCATCATAGCTACCGGTGCTACTGAATATAGGCCCGAGGAATATCTCTATGGGGAACATGACTCAGTCAAGAGCCAGGTAGAATTAGAAGATATGCTGGTGCAAGAGGAGAAGAGGGTCAAGGAATGGAAAAACGTGGTTATGATCCAGTGTGTAGGCTCCAGAAATGACACCAACCCTAACTGTAGCCGCATCTGCTGCCAGGAGGCCATAAAGAATGCCATTTCCATAAAAGAGATTAACCCGGATGTTAATATCTTTATACTTTACAGGGATATCAGGACCTATGGTTTTGCCGAAGATTTCTATCGAAAGGCACGAGAGATGGGGATTCACTTCCTGCGATACAGGGAGAATGAAAACCCCGTAGTAGAGCAGGGAGATGGAAGAATCCAGGTTACCTTTAAAGACCTGACTTTGGGAAGAGACATAACAATCAGCCCTGATCAGTTAATCTTGAGCACAGGGGTTGTTGCAGGAGACACACAGGAGCTTGCAAGTATACTCAAGGTCCCCCTGACGAGCGAAGGTTTCTTTCTAGAGGCCCATGTGAAGCTGCGGCCCGTTGACACACAATCTGATGGTATCTTTATTTGCGGCATGGCACATTCCCCCAAGAGGATTGATGAGAGTATTTCCCAGGCCCTGGCTGCCTCTGCAAGGGCCTGTCGCCTGCTTTGCCAGGATTCCATAGAGGTGGGAGGTGTTGTAGCCAGAGTAAACCCCGAGCTCTGTGCCGCCTGCCTCATTTGCGTGAGGGCATGCCCATACGAGGTACCCTTTATCAACGAGGATGGGGTCTCAGAGATTGACATCTCCAAATGTCAGGGATGCGGTGTGTGTGCTGCGGAATGTCCGGCCAAGGCCATCAACCTCTCACATTTCGAGGATATCCAGATATTGACCCAGATTGATGCACTGATGGAGGCAAGATAATACATGAAACCCTCATGGCCCTTCAGGGACTAAAGAGGGCATGAAAATATTGAAGTATCAAGCCTAAATGTCAAAATCTAAATGCCAAATGAAATCCAAATGCCTAAATGCCAAAGAGTTTTCTTTAGTTATTTGGATTTTGGGCTTGATTTGAAATTTGAGCTTAATAATTTGTCATTTTTTGATGAGGAGGCAATCTTCAGGTGAAAGAATTCAGACCCATTATTATCTCCTTCTGCTGTATCTACTGAGGCTACGAAGCAGCGGACCTGGCAGGTACCATGCGCATAACGTATCCCGATAGTATCAGGATTATACGGCTACCCTGTACCGGTAAGGTGGATGTAATCCATATGATGAAGGCCTTTCAAAGGGGTGCTGACGGGGCATATGTTGTAGGATGTCTTGAAGGTGA
Organism: Desulfobacteraceae bacterium; assembly: GCA_028572035.1. Taxonomy (GTDB): domain Bacteria; phylum Desulfobacterota; class DSM-4660; order Desulfatiglandales; family B25-G16; genus JABXJZ01. Next base: position 3,434 of record JAPVWE010000083.1, read on the forward strand.
GTGTCACTACCTCACCGGCAATTTAAGGGCCAAAAAAAGGGTAGAATATACAAAAAAGCTCCTGGATGAGATTGGTATCGGAGGGGAACGGTTAGAAATGCATAATATAGCAGCCTCAGACGGTCCTCGATTTGCACAGGTGGCTAAAGAGATGCACGAAAAGATCAAAGCCCTGGGACCAAATCCTATCAGGGGAGCAATCCCAGGTCAGCGACCATCCCTAGAAGGGGTAGCCTGATTGTGGCTCTAATAGGGTGAAAATATGTGCATAAACTAACTTGGAATGATAAATGTCAAAGCCCAAAGTCCAAATGAATGTTAAATGCCAAAATCCTAATGCCAAATAGTAATAAAGTCAAAATGTGACTGAAATGAAAGAACATAAGAATAAGAGAGTTTATGACCTGGAAGAGAGAACCGCCTTGTTTGGAAAAAATATCATTGATTTTGTCAAAACGTTACCAATAAACCCAATTAATAGTGAATTAATTAGGCAGATTGTTAAATCTGGTACAAGTATAGGCGCCAATTACATGGAGGCAGACGCGGCAGAATCCAAGAAGGATTTTAGGCATAAGATTGCTATCTGTAAAAAAGAGGCTAAAGAGACAAAACATTGGCTAAGAATGATTGCAAAAGCAAATCAAGAAAGAAAAGACAAATGTAAGGAACTATGGAGCGAGGCTCAAGAACTAACATTGATATTTTCCTCTATAATCTCGCCGAAAAAGAATAAATAAGAAATGGCAAAGCTTAAGGTTGAGGATCAGAATTACTTTAAAAAATTAAAATTTTTGAATTTTGACATTTGGATTTGAGTTGACATTTGGATTTTGTAATTTGAGCTTTATTTTCAATACGAAAGGCCTTGAATCATGATTGTAGCAGAAAAAAAACCCATTGATGAGATTATAGGATTTGTACGAGATTACAGGAAGATCCTTCTTGTCGGATGCAACGAGTGTGTTACGGTCTGTTATGCCGGTGGCAAAAAAGAGGTGGAAATCCTGGCCTCAGCCCTTACGATGGCATTCATGAAAGAAGGAAAAGAGCTGGAGGTCAAAGAGGTCACCCTGGAGCGCCAGTGTGACCATGAATACCTGGAAGAGATAAGAAATATCATTGATGAATATGATGCTGCGGTTTCTCTGGCCTGCGGGGTGGGAGTGCAGTTTATGGCCGAAAAATATTTCCGAACGCCTGTTTTTCCCGGTGTCAACACCCTGTTCATGGGTGTGACCGAGGAGAGGGGTGTTTGGGCCGAACGTTGTCAGGGATGTGGCAAGTGTATCCTGGGAGAGACGGCCGGGATTTGTCCTATTTCCCGATGTGCCAAGAGGCTTCTTAACGGCCCTTGTGGTGGGTCCACAAAGGGAAAGTGTGAAATAAACAAAGAGCTTGATTGTGCCTGGCAGCTCATCATTGACCGGCTCAAAGAACTGGGCAGGCTGGAGGACTACGAGGAGCTTATTCCTATTAAAGACTGGTCTACGGAACGGGCGGGCGGGCCAAGAAAAGTGATCAGGGAGGATCTGAAACAATGAGCACAAAGACACCGAGCAGGTTGGAAAAGATTCTCGCTGCAGGTCATATGGCGGTCACATCAGAGTGTGGTCCCCCCCGCGGCAGCAAAGGAGAAGTAATCACCAAAAAGGCAGAAATGATCAAGGATTATGTGGACGCCATCAATATAACCGACAATCAGACTTCGGTAACACGCCTTTGCAGTCTGGCAGCCTGTATTCGTCTCAAGCTGATGGGTGTGGAGCCTATTCTCCAGATGGTCACCAGGGACAGAAACAGAATTGCCCTCCAGAGCGATATCCTGGGAGCTGCCTCCTTCGATCTCTATAATATTCTTTGTCTTTCAGGAGATCACCAACAATTCGGCGATAGTCCCCAGGGACAGAATGTCTTTGATCTGGATTCCATCCAGTTGATACAAACGGTAAGGTACATGAGAGACGAAGGAAAATTCTTGGGGGGGGATGATATCGACCAGCCACCGAAGATGTTTGTTGGTGCGGCGGCCAACCCTTTTGCAGATCCTTTCGAGATCCGGGTTCCCCGTCTTGCCAAAAAGATTGCAGCCGGCGTTGAATTCATTCAGACCCAGTGTATCTACAACCTGGAGAAATTCGAGCTCTGGATGAAGATGGCTCGCGATCGGGGTCTCCACGAGAAGGTTTACATTCTGGCAGGTGTAACGCCTTTCAAATCAGCAGGTATGGCAAAGTATATGAAAAACCGTGTTCCCGGCATGGATGTCCCTGACGAAGTGGTGAACCGAATGAGCGGGGTCCCCAAAGAAAAGCAGCCTGAAGAAGGAATCAAGATCTGTGTGGAGTCCATTCAACGGCTCAAAGAGGTGGAGGGAGTAAAGGGATTTCACGTTATGGCCATAGAGTGGGAAGAGAAGGTACTTGAGATTGTTGAGCAAAGCGGGCTTTACCCGAGGCCGAAAATTGAATAGCATTCAATATCGGCAGTATTACGAGTTTAATAACCTTTCGAAGGCCGAACCTGTTTCCCGTAACCTATAAAGTAAGGAGGGGCTCACCCATTAAAGGTCAGATCTACGTCTGACTCTTAGTGTGGATAAGCCTTCAACCTTGGAAGCGATTTCTGATTTGCCATTTTCATGACCCTGGACCGGCCCACAATGCTGGGGAGGGGGAAACAGATGAGATATTACATTTATTTTGACCGTTACGGACATCTAGGGCAGGCAATTGGCGAAAAGGAGTTGGCTGAAAAGTACAATAATGATCCTGATGAATTTTTGAGGGCAATGCATAATCTAGCGCCAAGTACCACGCTCGGACACGCAACCGGTCATATTAGCACACTTGTATTTACTGATGAAAACGAGCTAAATGATTAC
>JAPVWE010000084.1 GCA_028572035.1 Desulfobacteraceae bacterium
TTTCTTTTCGTCATCGTCCCCGTTGTAGTAAAGATCAGGTGGAATCGGCAAGTCATACACCCACAGTGTCCTTTCATCAACCACCTTGATGAGCACATGATCCCACGCAGAATAAAAATACCCATAAAATTGGTCATCTGGTCCCAGGATCCTCTGGAGTCTTGGGTAGAACTGCGTGGTGTGTTGGATCCAACTGATGAGGTCTGACACTGTTTCCTGATCCTCAACCTTGATCCATTTATCGCTCAAAAGGGTTTTGCTGTCCTTTTTCGGATCAAACATGATGGCCGATGGAAGATCAACAGACTGCCCAGCATAATAAATGGTGTAGTCATGCCAGTTCTCTCTTAACTCCTCAATGGTCACCTTATGGCCGGGTCCGGATTGTAACCTGAGTTTCCCGTAGCTTTTGAGCCATGAACATCCAGACATGAGAAATACCAGCACAAGAACTATAACAGTCGGATATTTATCTTTTTTCACGTCCATGCTCTCCTTTTTCCATTCGATTAGCTAAGATTATCTTGTTTAGCTACAGGGTAAAGGAGCTTACGGGCTTCGCACAATTGCCCTCCAGCCCGTAGGGCCTACGCCTCGGAGAGCGCGACTTGCCCAGAATAGCCTGCTATTGCTTTAATGTCTTGACTATTCTTTAACCTTTAACTTTATTATCATTTCCTTGGGGATTTCCTTCCCCTTGGGGATGTAAATAGTTCCAACAACCCCCTGCCCTTCATCAATAAGGTAGCGGTGATACCGTTTTGAATCCTGATCAAAAGTAGCAGTTATTTCTTTTTTCTTTTCCATCAGTTTTCGCCTCCTCTCTAAGGAAAAAGACCTTTTTATCCAAAACTGAATTGATTACCTTAAAGTTATAAACTAAATTCTTTTCTGCTTCCTGTGCATGAAGTAACTGCAATGGAACAGGGCATTTGATGTCATTCCCATCGGAGGTTGATTGCCCGTGCCTCCCTGCCCGCAATGCTTCGCAATCCGAGGCAGGCGGGCTCCCCCCAGGAGTGGATGACTCAAACCCCTGAAGAGCCCAAGGTTTCTTACAGACAGTGATATGTCTGATTAGATCCAAGAAACGCTTGGATCACAACTTTTGAATTTTATTAAAACTTTAGTTGGTAGCCAACAAATAGAGCGTCATCCGACATTTCCCACTGTCCGCGGTTGTCATCAAAACGAACCTTGATGTATCTATATCCAAGGATAATCGTGGCATTCTTGACAATATGGAAATCGAGGCTGGTTCTAAAGTCCAGGTACCTGTCGGAGTCCGAAAAACAAAGAGAATCCGGGGCATAAGAGAAACCTACCGAAACATCTATAGGTATGGGCGAAATTGTTTCGGGAATACTATATTTTCCCAGGAATAGAAATCCTACCGCCATCAGATCACCATCTTTATTACCCTTTTCAATATCTCCTAACACACCTTTAAAACCTAAGCTAAACCTTAATTCGGGTAACGATGCTCCATTTCCCAAGGTCAATTTCATATTGGCTATTTTGTAGTCATCATCGTTGTAAATGGCACCAATGCCAGTTGTTAAAAGGCCTTGATTAACAGTCATCACCCTATCAAGCCTACCTTCTATAGTTGAGCGGCCTGCATTGACCTCAAGTTCATAGGTGCCTGCAAAGGAGATACCTGAGGTGATCATTATAATGAACACAATCTGTCCTATAATTCTCTTAATATCCATCTTATTTCCTCCTCCTTGTCCGCAATAATCTGTATTGCATGAGGGTTTGGTTGTTTTCAGGATAAGCCGGGAAAGAAATCTTATCATAAAGGTAGCTAACAACTTGGCACGGTTTTGTCAAGGCCAAAGCAAGCATTTCGCCCCTTTAAAGCAAGGTGGCAAGTGAATCGTTCCAGGTGTGTCCCTGGCAGTCGCGGAGAGCTATGCTTTAAGGTTGGTTAGGTACATTTCATAGAGGGGAATGGGTAGATCAGAAATCGGGTTGAGCTGTCTCATCTGCTAGTCCTTTCAGATGGCAGGTGTCATTCATCATAGATAGAACGAACCTGTCATTTGAATATTCAATCAAATTAACGCACCCTGTATCTTGTTTAATTTCCCAGAAATGTGAGTTACTGAGGCTTAAGATAGCACACAAGAGGACCTTGTTTATAACCCTGTGAGGAATGATAAGGATGGATTGGCCAGGATTTTCCTTTACAATATCTTTAAAGGCACTAAAAGATCGTTCTCTTACCTCATCAAGGGTTTCTCCATGGGGAAACCTTACCAAGTCCGGCCTTTTTTCCCATTGTGCATAGTGATCCTTGTATTTTTCTTTTACTTCATCAAAGGTTAAACCCTCCCAGTCACCGTAACTTATATCAATGAATCCCTCGACAGGTACTATGTCAAGATGAAAGAATTTTGCAGTTGGTTGGGCAGTCTCAATGGAACGCATGAGCGGACTCGTATAAATAGCATCGATGTTTTTATCTTTCAGGGCCTTGGCTATGGCCTCTGCCTCCCTATGCCCGTCTTCATTTAATGGAATGTCTATCCTCCCCCTGAATGTAAGCTTTTTGTTCCACTCTGTCTGCCCGTGTCTAACTAAATAGACCTTTGTCATAACGCCACCTAAAATTAGTATGCAGTATGGACTAGGCAGTAAGCACTAGAGATCTCTTCGCTGCGTACTGCTTACTGCCTACTGCTTACTATTACAATATACCATGCCACTGTCATTCACAAAACTCAAGGCCTTATTTTCTTGACAAAATCAACCGCTCCTTTTACGCTTTCTGTTAGAATAACTACCTGAAGAGTCTGGAAGGAGGGTATAAAATGAATAAGGTATCCACAGCCCTTATAAGTGTCACGGATAAGAGTGGTATAGTTGAGTTTGCAAGATCCTTGGAGAGATTAGGGATAGAAATTCTTTCAACCGGGGGTACAGCGAGGACACTAAGGGAGGGAGGGATACAGGTTCTTGATATATCTGAATATACTGGCTTTCCTGAGATGATGGATGGCAGGGTTAAAACCCTTCACCCAAAGGTTCATGGTGGATTGTTGGGAAGGAGAGATAACCAACAAGATATTCAGATGATGGGAATCCACGGTATAAAAGACATAAACTTGGTAGTCGTTAATCTATATCAATTTGAACAAACGGTTGCAAAGGAGGCATGTACGCTGGAAGAGGCTGTGGAAAATATCGATATAGGTGGTCCCTCCATGCTTAGATCAGCGGCCAAAAATTTTAAGTATGTCACTGTTATTGTTGATCCATCAGATTATCCTAAGGTGTTAAAGGAAATCACAGAATCTGGGGAAACAACCTTGAAGACACGATTTGAACTGGCCAAAAAGGTCTTTAATCTTACCTGGCGATACGATAGGGCAATAAGTGATTATTTAGAAGGTGTAAAATTGTAATCGACCCGGTAAAGTTAGAATCTATAGTTATGAGGCATCCATGCCTCGAGAGGGTTTAGGTAGTATGGGATACAAGCCAAAGAATATCCGACCTGAAACCAGCCGGTTCAGATTGGTTAAGTTCTTTGCCTATGCAAGCTTTGTAATTCTCATTATTTCAAGCTTCACCCTCTCAATGATTATCTCCCAGCGGGCCACAAAGACTATGATGACTACCTATGAAAATCACGCTCTCCTTATAGCAAAAAACTTGAACCATCAAGTATTTCACTATTTTGTGCTCCCTCTTACCGAAATATATAGGAGGCCAATCAGCCTGAGAGAAAAGGAACAATCTGATCTGATGGATAGAATAGTCAGGACCACTATCCACGCCTTTAACATAGAAAGGGTCAATATATATGATGTCAACAAAGGGCAAATTGCTTACAGTACCGATAGGAATCTGATCGGATTAACTGGCAGAGGAGGTATGGGATATAGAACGGCCCTCGAGGGAAAACATAGCTCACGTCTAATATCCCGTGAACCTGCGCTTTTTGGAACCTGGTTCATGGATTTTGCAAAGGAAAAAAGGCTGAGGACATTTATACCTTTCAGGGCACAACCCCCCAGATCTTATGCAGGGATATTGGGTGTATTTGAATTGACCCAAGATCTCACAAAAGAATATGAATCTATAACAAAATTCAGGTATCTTATCTTTGGTGTATCTCTTGCGGTTATGTTTCTCATATTTCTGGCCCTCCTGCTGGTGGTAAGAAAGGCTGAACATATCCTCAGAAAGAGGGCGCAGGAACAGAAGCTATTAGAAGATCAACTGAATCAAGCGGAGCGTCTGGCTGCGCTTGGTGAAATGGTCGCCGGTGTTTCTCACGAGATAAAAAACCCCTTAGGTATAATCAGGAGCACCGCAGAATTATTGGAAGAGAAATCAGCAAGTGATCGGATCCAGAAAAAACTATCTACTATTATTATTGAGGAGTCAGGGCGCCTAAATGATGTTGTAACTGACTTTCTTGACTTTGCAAGGCCCCAGGTGCCAAGTTTCCAAGATTGTCGTCTCGAGGAGATTATCGATAGAAACCTCTCTTTCCTGCGACCTGAATTAGATAAGAAAAGGGTCTTTGTGAATAATGGCAACCTCAATAGCGGAGCATTTACTATTGAGGCAGACCCGGGGCTTCTTTACAGGGCATTCCTAAACATCTTTATAAACGCAATTCAGTCAATGAAGGATGGCGGTAACATAAAGATTGCAATTGAAGAGGAGAAAGATAATTACCGGGTAGAGATTCAAGATACAGGAATCGGGATCACCAAGGAAAACCTCAACAAGATATTTAATCCCTTTTTTACAACAAAGGAGAAGGGAAGTGGCCTTGGACTGTCTATTGTGAAAAACATTATAGAGGGGCACAAAGGAACAGTATTAGTAGAGAGTGAGGAAGAAGTGGGCACAAGGGTATCTGTTACATTGCCACGAAAAAAATAGATTAAAGGATCTTTTATATGGAAACAATCTTGATCGTAGACGATGAAAAGAACTATCTGGTTATCCTTGAAGCCCTGCTGGCTCCTGAGGGTTACGAGATAATCACAGAAGATAATGCGTTCAATGCCCTCCGTCTAATCAGGGAAGCGGATTTGGATCTAGTGATTACCGATATGAAAATGCCCGGGATGGACGGGATGGTGCTCTTGGAAGAAGTAAAGAATATAGACCCTGAACTGCCGGTTATCATAATGACAGCCTACGGGACAATTGAGATGGCAGTGGAGGCTATGAAAAAGAGGGCCTATGATTACATCACCAAGCCTTTCCGGAATGAGGAATTGAAGCTAACCATCAAAAAGGCCCTCGAATTTTACAGCCTCAAAAAGGAAAACAGGCTTCTCAGTGAAGCCCTTTCAGACCGCTATAAATATGGAAATATGATTGGCAAGAGCAAGCCCATGCTCAAGATCTACGATATGATTGGGAAGGTTGCTCAATCCAGGGCATCTGTAATGATCACAGGCCCTTCTGGTACCGGTAAGGAACTTATCGCCAAGGCTATTCATTATGGCAGCCCGAGGAAAAACAGGCCCTTTGTCTCTATCAATTGCGGTGCATTGACTGAAACCTTGTTAGAAAGTGAGCTTTTCGGCCATGAGAAGGGTGCCTTTACCGGGGCTGTTAGCATGAAAAAGGGGCGATTTGAATTGGCTGATGGGGGAACCTTGTTTCTGGATGAGGTGGGTGAAATGCCACCTTCCCTTCAGGTAAAGCTTCTCAGGGTATTGCAGGAGATGGAATTTGAAAGGGTGGGGGGGACTAAAACCATTAAGGTGGATGTCAGGATTTTGACAGCCTCTAATCGCCAATTAAAAGAAGATGTAGACAGAGGGATATTCAGGGAGGATCTTTTTTATCGCCTGGATGTGGTTGAGATAGACGCACCACCTCTAATAGATAGGATCGAAGATATCCCCTTTCTCGTTGCACATTTTATAGAAAAACTCCAGCCATCCGAAAGGAGAGAAATAAAACTGGCCCCTGAGGTCTGGAAGGCCCTGTACACCTACACCTGGCCTGGGAATATCAGGGAGTTGGAGAATACAATTGAAAGAGCCCTGGTAATGAGTTCAGATGAGACCATAACCTTAGGAGATCTGCCCGATGATTTGGTGAAAAAGAAAAAGGAAAAGATAGATCTCGACAAGATTGTGCCACGGAATCTGACGTTAGCTGAGGCCCTTGAACAGATAGAGGGAAAACTTATTGTAAGGGCCCTTAAAGCCTCCAATAATGTGCAGTCCAAAGCAGCTGAAATGCTTGG
>JAPVWE010000085.1 GCA_028572035.1 Desulfobacteraceae bacterium
CGCAATTATCGTTTGAAATGATGATTAAAAGAAAAACTTTTGCTGATGAGATTGCGGAAATTCTTCAACGCAAGATTCTCGAAATGAATCTCAAAGACGGTGACAGGCTCCCTTCCCATGAAGAGCTGGCCCAGCAGCTCGGTGTTAGTAAAGCATCCTTAAGAGAAGGCCTCCAGAAACTCTCCACCATGGGTGTAATCAATCTAAAGCAAGGCCTGGGAACTATTGTTGCCACACCACAGATATCCAATTATCTCAGGATATTATCCCCGCGTCTAATCACAAAGGGGAGCACCCTCTCTGACCTTTTTGAAGCCAGAAAATGCATTGAGTCCCTCACGGTCTCCAATGCCGCGACCAAGGCGGACGAGAAAGACATTGATGATCTCAAAGATTCCCTTTCGGAAATGGAAAATGCCCTTAAAAAGGAGAATACAGAAACATTCCTGGCAAAGGATGTTGAATTTCATAACCTCATAGCCAAAGCAGGAAAGAATGAGGTTCTTCTAGAAATTCTCGCTGTGGTCAATGAGCTTTTGCTATTTCATGAGAATCTTACCCAAAGGGTGCCCGGGGGAATCGAAAAGGCTTACGATTTTCATACGAAAATCTTTCACGCCATTAAAGATAAGAACCCGTCTCGGGCCCGGCTTCTCATGGAAAACCACATCGATAACGTTAAATCGCAGAGAATTGTAGATCTAATCATTTATTGTGACACCCTTGGAACTGGGAGCATCGGCGGAACCTTCTTTTCTGTTGGAAGGGCTTTATCTAAAGTCATTAACCGTTATAGCTGGATAAAAGCTAAAACAGAACCGACCGGAGGAGGAGTAGAAAACGTAATTCTTGCTGATGAGAAACGGATTGTCCTTGGAATCACCCAGTCTGATGTCGCACTCCATGCTTTCCTGGGAACCCGTGAGTTTTCTGAACGTTATGATAATATTCGGGCCGTTTGTGGGGCCCACCATTTAGATATGCAGATTTTTACTTTTGCGAAAAGCAACATTGAATCGATCAGGGATCTCAAAGGCAAGAAAGTGGCCCTCGGGGCTCCGGGTGGGGCAAGTCGATGGGTCTCGCACATAATTCTTGATTACTATGGTATTAGTGATCGAGATATTGTGCCTCAGTACCTCCCTTTCTCCAATGCGATCGACGCTTTGAGGGATGAGAGGATTGATGCGGTATTCTATCTATCTGGCGGACCGAGCAGTGCATTGTTGGAGCTTTCGGAAAATGTGGAGATTTCTTTTCTCCCAATAGAAAAAGGAATGCTCACCAGAATCATTGAAAGTTTCCCGTACTGGGCCTTTTCGGAAATTGCCGCGGGTACCTATTGCGCACAGGATGACAATATTCTAACCCTTGGTGTCCCCTGCATTCTTATTACCCATAAAGATGTGGGAGAGGAAGCAATCTACTCCATAGTAAAATCCATATTAGAGCATACAGACGAAATCGCTGAAGAGCATCCGGCGGGAGAGGAATATTCTCCGAAAAACGCCCTGCGGGGAATCACCATCCCTGTGCACCCAGGAGCTAAGAGATATTTTTTGGAAAACAAGATTGCCCATAAGCACTTCTTTGACATAAAAGAAACCACGCTGCCACCATCATCAACTTTTGAAACCGTTCATAAAGGGATAACAGGGTGAAATGTATATAGTATGTTCAACGCTTCCTTTCAGAGAAAAGGCTCTCCCAGAAGCCCTCAAAAAACTTGCACACCTGGGGGTTAAACGAGTGGAGTTGTGTGTGGAGCCCCATCATTCCATCCCGGAACACTGGAAAGAAAGTCCAGAGCAAATTCTCCGGCTGGTCAACCGTCTGGGAATAAAGGTAAATTCGATTCATGTTCCATTAACACAAGAAACCTCAAAGATTTCCCATGATGAGCTTCAGAGGATTTCAACGCAACAGACCCAGAAGACGATCGATCTGGCAGCCTTTTGTGGCGCCTCTTTCATTGTACAACATGTTCGTCTTTTAGGAAATTCAATGGACTTACGACAACCTCCCATTCTTGCAGAAATAGCTCCCAATCTGAAAGAGGCTGCCCGATACGCTGCCACGAAAGGGATCAAATTGGCTTTAGAAAATGTCCCTACATCGTTGGCCAGAATGTTGGGGGCCAACCCCAAGGAGGTAATGGATGTGGTCAACCTCCTCCCTCCTGAAACGGTCGGGGTCTGCCTGGATGTTGCCCATTGTGTGGCCTCTGGGTATGATCCATTGGATGCCTTAGATTCGATCGATATCCACCGCCTTGTTTCAATCCATGCGGGTGACAATTTCTCAAACCAACTGATAGACCAGCACCTCCCTATCGGATCAGGAGATATCCCATGGGAAAAGTTGTTTGATACATTGGAATCCCACGGATTTCAGGGATCCTTTGTCATCGAAGTAGCTGAAGGCGAGGAAAAAGCAAAGGCCTTGACAGATTCTCTCGATTATCTTCGAGACCTCGATCGCTTTGTACCCAACCTTAAAGCCTCGCCAATGTTAGATTCTAGAATGCCCTTTTCCGGAAGGGCCAGAAAGGAGGTGAAAGGAACTGCGGATCATAAAAGCTTTTCAAAACCACTTGTAACAAACACCTAATTCAAAGGAGGAAAAACAAATGAGAAAACACAGATTTCTTTTAGGGGCACTTATACTGTTTGCCACTGTTGCATTCCTTTGGGGCGTAATTCCCAAATCAGTGGCTGCTAAAAAAATAACTCTAAAATTCGGTCATGTTCTAAAGATGGATCATCCCTACCACAAAATGGCTCTCAAGTTTAAGAGCGAACTGGAGAGGCGTAACAAAAACGTTGTGGTTAATATTTTTCCTGCAAAACAACTCGGTAATGAGCGGGATCTGGTCGAGGGGCTCCAGTTGGGCTCGGTGGATATTTCCACCATTACCTCGGCCCTTACAGCAGGTTTTGTATCAGGATTTAAGGCCTTTAGCCTACCCTTTTTGTTCACGGATGCAAATCACCTCTTTCGCGTAATGGACAGCGACATCGGGGAAAAGCTTGTAGCTGGCATGGACAAGGCAGGCTTGATTAAACTTGGGTATGTCTATGGAGGATCACGGGATCTTTATTCAAGGATACCGATCCGGAATCTGCAAGAACTGAAAGGGAAAAAAATCCGGACGATGGAGAATAGAATACTGATTGATTCGTGGAACGCCCTGGGTGCAATAGCAACCCCCATCCCTTGGGGTGATGTCTATTTGAGCCTGAAGCAGGGCGTTGTTGACGGTGGAGAAGGAACCGGAGCCAGCTATCGTTCTATGAGATTTTTCGAGAGTTCCCCCCACTATACACGAGTCAGCTATGTTTTCAGCTGGCACAACTTCATGATGTCAAAGAAGACATGGAATAAACTCCCCAACGATGTCCGCCTGGCCGTCATGGCTGCGGCCGGGATTGCCCAGGAGTATGAAAGAAGGCTTTTTGTCGACGAAGAGAAAAGCCTTTTTAAAGATCTCCAGGACAAGTATGGCGTCCATATCTATCATCCCGCGGATTTGAATAAATGGCGAACAGGCATAAGCGGCGTCTATAAGAAGAACGCTAAAAAGGTTGGAGGAATGGATTATATTAAGAAAATCCAGGGCCTCTAATCGTGTCCCTTGATTTTTTCCAGGGCAGGAGGATTGGAGGAAGATTTAGTGAATTTGATCCCTCTGCCCTCAATCTTCAGGGAGCAAAAACTGAGTGAGAAAAACCGGCGAAAAAGTTCGAAAAATTCTACTGATTCTTGAATGGTTCCTTGCGGGGACTTTCCTTGTTGTTATGACCTCCAGCGTTTTCCTGCAGATAGTGACCCGCTATATTTTGCACATCAGTTTGAGCTGGCCTGAAGAGCTTGCCCGATTCTGTTTCATATGGGGCTCCCTTCTCGGGGCCTGCATCGCCTGGGAGCGAGGAAAACTTCATGATATCGACATCGTATTCAACTATTTTCCCGATGCGTTCAAACCTTTTGTTGCCCTTGGCTCTAATCTCCTCGTATGTGTGATACTAACAGTCTTGCTTGTTTACGGCACCCAATTGACAGTTATGGTTCATCCCCAGATATCCCCAGCCATGGAAATCCGGATGAGCTATGTCTACAGTGCAGTTCCCTTTGCCTCGGGTTTAATGTTGATTTCCTATATATTCGATACGATTGAAAAGGCCGCCGAGCTCCCTTTTTTCAAACATGAGAGTGGAAACGTATGACGCTTTTACTTTTCGGATCCTTTGCCTTTTTTCTTATTATCAGAATACCGGTGGTATTTGCCCTTGCTCTTAGCTCTTTAGTTGTGCTGCTCTGGAAGGGGGATATTACTCTCATGCTGCTGGCCCAAAGAACGGCAACATCACTCGATTCCTTTCCGCTGCTGGCGGTTCCTTTGTTTATTTTAATGGGCGAAATTCTCAATCGCGGTGGGTGTGGAGAGAAATTGGTCGTTTTCTCCAAAAGGGTCGTGGGCGGAATCACTGGGGGCCTTGCCCATGCCAACATCCTGGCCAGCATGTTCTTCGGCGGCATCTCAGGTGTAGCAACTGCCGACACAGCCGCCATTGGATCCGTGCTAATTCCCACAATGGAGAAAGCAGGTTACGATATTAAATTCGCCACCGTGGTAACCGTGACCTCCTCCATCATCGGAATCATTGTCCCACCGAGTATTGACATGATTCTCTACGGCTGGATTTCAGGTACATCAATCCTGGAATTATTTGCCGGAGGAATAATCCCTGGAACTCTCATTGGGCTTTCATTAATGGCCCTCTCCTACTGGATTTCCTTAAAACATGGGTATAGAAGCCCGGAAAAATTTTCTCTGCGGAAACTTTCCAAAGCCTTTGTCGAGGCCCTTCCCGCCCTGGTTATGCCCTTTCTTATCGTTGGCGGGATGTTCGGTGGGGCTTTTACTGTCACGGAAGGCGCTTCCGTCGCCGTAGTCTATGGACTGTTCATTGCCATCCTTTTCTACAAAGGATTAAAGTTTCGTGAAATACCGGATCTTCTTCTCGCGGCATGCACGACCGTCGGAAGTGTCATGCTACTTATTGCCTTTTGCAAGACATTCGGTTGGATACTCACAGCAGAACGTATCCCCCACGCTATGGCCGACTTTTTCTTAAGCCATATACCTTACGAATCCCTATTTCTTTTTATGGTGATCTTGCTATCCGTGGCCATTGGAACTTTTCTAACCCCTGCAGCGTCTACGATCATTCTGACGCCTATTCTTGCCCCGGTGGCCAATACATTCGGGATTGATCCCGTCCATTTTGGCCTCGTTCTTGTCGTTTCCGTGGCCATGGGACACGTGACCCCGCCAGTTGCTCTCACACTTTACATCGGATCGGGAATCAGTGGCGTCCCTGTATCCCAACTCCTGAGACCATTGCTGCCATTTTGGTTGGTCCTATTTTGCTTAGCTTTGGCAGTGGCTTACGTTCCCTGGCTGACCCTGGTCATTCCAAACCTACTGCGTTGATGTACCAGTGATCACTCGTGCCAAGCTTCTTCGCCAAGGATAGACGGTCAGCAGTCATACCCTGGTTGTCGGTGCATTGAAACCTGCATATTACCGAGAGCATCAAATAGTTTGCATTACAGTGAAGGGGCATGAGGTCTTTTCTGATGTGACTGGTGGGAGGCCGCCGTCCTTTTCATGACTTATCAGTGGGGGAAGCCGCACTCGCGCCTATTGGGCGGGAAATGCGGAGCCCCGCCTATCTCTGGCGGGACGCAGATAAGTCTTAGAAAAGACCAGGCCGGGAGCCTCGGAGCAGAAGAAAAGACCTCATGGCCCTCCTACACCCATTTTGGTTATGTCAAATGCAAACAATAATGTGCTCTCCTTAGTAACTGTAAAAAAATATCCTTGCAGATAATAATAAAAAATGACAACATTCCTTTGACAAATTCTTTCCTGAAGTAAGAAAGGTCAAGCACAGGTTGAATGCTCTAAGAAATAATCATACAGGTGACCGCATCCCTTATCAGGAACTCTACATTTACTATGTTGACGGTCCCCTACATAGGGAAGAGGGGTCTCTGTTAGGTCCTGATTTCTTGGGAAATTGGATTGAGGAAGACAGCTCTTTTCTCTTTTTTTCTCGTCCATCCAGAGAGCTTGTGCAGAGGATAGTTGATAAGAATAATAAACTAAGATTGATA
>JAPVWE010000086.1 GCA_028572035.1 Desulfobacteraceae bacterium
CTAACAGAATCCAACGGGGGTGAAATCTTTACAAAGTGTTGACCAAAACGTTAACCAAGCGCGCCCAAAACACAAAAAAGGATCAACCGAAATCCGGCTAATCCTTTGTAGTTGTGGTGGTGCCGAAGGCGGGACTTGAACCCGCACGGGCATAACCCACTACCCCCTCAAGATAGCGTGTCTACCAAATTCCACCACTTCGGCATGCTAAACTATTGCCTGTCGGTCTTTGTATCCGAAGGGATACCGGTGTTAGCCTTTTCTTGCTCACCAGCTTGGAAAGGCCTTTCCTGCTGAGTTTTCGCCTTTCCCCTCTCTAAATCGAGGGGCTTGGCAGGCCTGGATGCTAAGAAGGCCAAGGAAAGTGAAGTTATCATGAAACCAATGGCCACACCTGCCGTTACTTTGTTGAGAAAAGGTACTGCACCACTACTTCCAAATAGTGTCTGGCTACTACCCCCAAATGCGGCTCCCAAGTCAGATCCTTTACCAGACTGAAGAAGTATACCTATTATCAAACCAATGCAAATAAATACGTGAATAACTATGAGTACTGTGATCATCTATGTACCTTCTTTACAATTCTGCCTATTTTATATCATATCTCCTGAATATTGCAAATCTAATTTTAGTCTCTTTTAAAAAGATCATAAAATTACTGCCGTTTTGTCCTATAATCCATCAGAAACTATTCAGTCCTTGACATTTATATATAGATTTGGTTAAATGATATGAGAGGCTATAGATTTCTCGGGGTCATGAGGAGCGATTTAAGAAATGGATGAGGAAGAATACACAAGTAAGTATCTGAACTTGAGAATACTCAAAGGTGTTCAGGAGTATTTGAAGTCAGAGGATAACAACGATGCTGCTGTATATCCTATCAGGATACCTGATGAGTTGCTGTACCAGACATTGAAACTGAAGGGAGCGAAGAGTGCTGATAGCATAATACATCACATATTCAAATTGGGTCTTAGCATATGGAGTGAAAAGCTATATAATACAGTATTTGGTTCTCACGAAAGCCTTGAGGAATTTATAGAACTTGTAAGAAAGCAGAACAAGGAAGACGAATAGCTGCCCCCTTATCTCTCCCTTTCTTAGGTAACAACTACATTCCTCTTAAAATAAGTATCTAAAGTGAGCTAGAAGTTCAAAGTGTCTGGAGTTTAAACGTAGAGGATAATATCATGTCCAAAAAGCTCAACTTGTGACCGTGAAAGGTATAACCACGCCACCTCTACAATTACTTCAAGCCAGTCCATAACTTTAGTTCACTTTAGCTCACTTCAACCTTTAGGCACTTCAATCATTAAACTCCGATATCTATTGAGATTGACCATGACTCTGGCTGCCCTTTCCGGCGTGGAAAAATTGACAAGAACAGCAGCTTCTTCAAGCTGTTTCACCTGCTCATCCCATATCCCAGGTGGGGCAGAAAGGCATGTTATGAGAGGCTTTTTCTGCCCTCTATCTTTCAGTAAAAACGACAAACCTTTAATGGAATCAACGTTGGCAGAGGCAAACATCATAAATAGAAGAATGCCTGCAACGTTTTCATCTCGCATAGCTGCCTGCAAAATGCCAACTACTGCCTCTGAGTCATACCAGGCTGGCCCCATATCCACCGGGTTTGTCCTCAAAGCCAGAGGGGGTAAGATGTCATTTATCCTGTCTTGGGTCTCCTGGGTAAAGGAAACCATGTTAAGGCCGCCCATCTGACATATATCAGCAGCAGCTATACCAGGACCAGCTTGAGAGGAAAGTATAGCCACGCCTGAACCATTTGGCAAAGGGGATCCAGCCAGGGCCTTGGCTGTATCTAGGAGGGCCTCCACGTTATTCAATGCCAGTATGCCTGCCTGACTAAATGCCCCTGAATAGATCTCCCCGACTCCAGCCAGAGATCCTGTATGGGAACGAGATGCCTGATTGCCTATATCTCCGATTCCTGTTTTGTAGGCAATAATCGGTTTTTTGTCCTTATAGGTCTTAACCGTGTCTATCAGTTCCCGTGGCCTGTCAATACCCTCCATATAGAGGGCTATCACACCTGTATCCGGATCATGCATCAAATAATCAACCATTTGGGCAAAATCTACATTCAGCCGGTTACCAATTCCTACTATCTTACTAAAGCCTATATCATCCCTCATGGCCATAAACGAGAGGAGGTGGCACATTCCCCCACTCTGGCTGATAAGTCCGATGGTACCCTTTCTCAACAAAGAAAACTCAGGCGTGAACGAGGCATTCAACCTGGCGTGTAAATTTATCATACCAAAGGTATTGGGGCCAATTACCGGCACATGAGTCGTGTTCACAATGCTGGCGAGCTGTTCATGAAGATCTGTACCTTTTGGATCATCAATCTCCTTAAATCCGGCTGTAATAAGGACTATACCCTTAACACCTTTAGCTAAGCATTCTTCAAAGATAGCAGAAACCATTCTTGCCGGTAGCACTACTATGGCCAGGTCTATCTCATATGGAAGCTCCGTTATGGAGGGAAAGGTCTTCAGGCCCATAATCTCTTTTGAACCAGGGTTAATGGGTATGATCATACCTGGGAAGCCTCCTTTAGTCAGGCTAAGCATTACATGAAAGCCGAGCTTTGCAGAGTTTTCTGATGCACCTATAACTGCAACTGACTCCGGGTTAAAGAGATTATTCATGCTACTCATTTTTGTGTCCATACCTTATCATCCTTTTCTACTGGTTGAAAATACTCATCCTGTTAGATACTCAAGCTATATCCTTTCACGCCTCTCTCTTAATAAGGACAAAGACCAGGCGGCCATCTCAAGGGTTGGATATATCATTATCCTCTTTTTGGATTCAAATCTTTTACTGATCTCTCTTTGATTGGGCCCATAAAGCCAGGCTATTACCGGTTTGGGAGGTGCTTCTTGCATCACCCTGTTAAGTGGCTCTGACACATCAAGGAAAGAAGACTCAGGTATCATAGGGGCAATAGCTATACAGATGACCCCATCTACATTTGGGTCATTCAACACTGCCTTCAATGCAACTGAATAGGCCTTATGAGTGCCATGGACCATGACTGCCGGCCATATGTCAAGGGGATTTGCGAGAGGCATCCAATCAGGGGAAAGTTCAGCCATCATATGAATGGTCTCAGAGGAAAGAGTAGAAAGCTTCAGGCTATGTCTTTCTAATGCATCACTGCCCATAATACCGGCCGCCCCGCTAAAGGTTATGACTGCAACACTATTTCCTTTCATGGTGGGAAGGTTAAGCAAGGTCTTGACTGCATAGGTCATCTGCCCCTCCTCTTCCAAGAATGTAACTCCTGCCCGCTTTAAAGCAGCCTTATATACCTGATAATTACCGGCCATGCTGCCGGTATGAGACATAGCTGCCCTGGCGCCTGTCTCGCTGCTGCCGGTTTTAAGGATAATGATGGGCTTTTCTTTGACAACCTTACTGGCCAGAGAAACAAATTCCTTTCCCTTACTTAACCCTTCCATATGAATAACGATGATCTTTATATCAGGGTCTTCCCCTAAATACTCCAGGGCTTCATAAAAACCGATATCACAGGCATTACCGAGATCAATGCCTTTACCTATCTTTCCGCTAAATACTCGTGCCCCTACAAAAAAGATGCCTGATTGACATATTAAACCAACCGGCGCCCTCTCCTTACTTAAAGGCATAAAAGAGGTGGTAAAATTATTGAAGTTATTAAGAACTCCGAGGGTATTTGGACCAAGAATCCTGATCCCGTCTCTTTTTGCAATCTCTGTCATCTCTCTCTGCATCTGTCTCCCTCGGCTATCAGCATCGGCAAAACCCTGATTGACCACAATTACAGCCTTGGCATTTGCTGCAACACAATCCTTGAGAATACTGACTGTATCTTCCCGGGGGGTGCTTATGACTGCCAGATCTATCTTTTCTTTCACCGCTCTTATGTTAGGGTATGCCTTTCTCCCAAGAATCTCCTTAGCCTTAGGATTGATAGGAAATATCCTACCGGAAAAGCCAAATTTGATCATATTCTCCATGTAATTGAATGATCCCGACCCACTCTTTCGACTGATCCCGATGAGGGCTACGCTTTCAGGTTCCATAAAGTTTTTCATTGAAAGACCTCTCTTCTAAAAGAATTTTCCCATCCACAACGAGACATCCCTGGCCCTCTTTCAGGTCAATAAGAGGGCTGGGGATCTCAAATCTACTACATGGATGAAAATCAGGGCCAGACTTACTCCTGTAATGTCACTGAGACGGTCTGAACCTGCTATCTGGCGCCCATACCTGATGATATCTTGTGGGCCACCTCTAATTTAAAAAGAAGAAAATTTCAAGAGAAAACTCCTCTTAATTGACATTACTTTCATTTAAGTTATAATCCTAAATCCGGAACCCATCAGGCTAGTTGGATATGAACGACACAATCGAAAAGAAACCCGAACAAGACCACCGCCCCTGGGGCTTTTACATTGTGCTTTCCGATGAGCCCGATCATAAGGTAAAGAGAATCGTTGTATATCCTGGGAAAAGGTTGAGTCTCCAGAGACACAGGCGCAGGTCTGAACACTGGCATATGGTCAATGGAGAGGCCCTTGTCACCCTCAACGACAAGGAGATTCGGCTAAAAAAAGGCGAGTCTGTTGATATTGCTGCTAATGCAGCCCATAGGATCAAAAATATAGGAACAGAGAACGTGGTCTTTATCGAAATACAACAGGGAGACTACTTTGGGGAGGATGATATTGAGCGGCTTGAGGATGACTTTGGCCGGGTAAACAAAAAAGACATTTAAGGGGCAAAAAGATCCACAAACTCAAATCTCAACACATCAAACAATCCCTTATCACTCAGTTTGATCTGTGGAATAACCAGCAAGGCCATAAATGAAAGGCTCATAAAGGGTGCCCTTAATTGTGAGCCTAACTCCTTGGCAAACCGGTCCAGTTCTATATATCTTTTGGATACCTCCTTATAACTCAAATCACTCATGATCCCGGCTACCGGTAAAGGCAAAACCTTTTCTGTATCCCCACAGACAGCACTAATCCCTCCCTTTTCTTTGATGATAGTGTTTACCGCCCTGCAAATATCGATATCATCTACGCCGACCGAGACAATATTGTGAGAATCATGAGCTACACTTGATCCTATGGCCCCTATTGCTGCAATGCTCATATAGTCTGCTATTTCACGATCCATGGAATATCTGGCAGACGAAACAGATGCCAGGGTATCAAAAAACCCCCTGGGACTAGCCAGTGCACTTGAAAAATTGAGCCTGGCCTCTAAAAGAATTCCACTGGGGGCTTCTCCTGCCACGGCTCGCTCGACTGCCCATATGTTTATTGTTAATCCCTTCTCAGGGAAGTCTCTTATGGGTCTATTCAGTACCCATCCTTCAAGCCAAGACAGGATCACAAGGCTCAGGGCGATGGCAGGATACTAAGGGCAATGTCATTGGTCATTAGTCATCAGTCATTTGGTAATTCAGGAAATCTCTGACTATTGGTGTAATTTACCAGTGACAAATGCTTCCGATCTCCCGATTCCGGGACTCGGAAGCCGGAATTCGGAAACTATTGACTAATGACAGTCTTTGTAAATCATATCAACAGATACTTTTTCCGCACCTCCTCATTCTCCTTCAGTTCCTCAATACTTCCCTGGTATCTGATCTTCCCGTCATCAATTATATAACCATGGTCACTCAGTCTTAGGGTAGTCTTCACGTTCTGCTCGGCCAGCAGAACGGTTAAACCGGTTTCTTTCAACGTTCCTATTTGATCCTCCAGGGTCTTTACCAGCGCAGGTGCCAACCCCTCTGTGGGCTCATCCAAAAGAAGCACCTTGGGTCTGAGGGCCAGGGCTCGAGCAAGTGCCACCCTCTTCTTTTCTCCCCCAGATAGCTTTTGCGCATTTTTCTCTGCATAATCATGAGAGAGGCCGGATTCTGAAAGGCATTTTAAAATATGTTCGCTCTGAACATCTCCGAAAAGAGAGGGGCCATAAGCCACGTTATCATATACAGTCCCAGGAAACATTGCACTATCCTGATGCACGAGCACTACATTACG
>JAPVWE010000087.1 GCA_028572035.1 Desulfobacteraceae bacterium
TACCCCATCACAGGCAGGTGATATAGCTACCCGCTCAGGGGTCAAAAGACTTCTTCTAACCCATTGTTATCCAGAATGTCTGAGGAGTGAGAGAGAAACCCAGTGCCGGAAAACTTACCAGGGAGACCTCATCCTGGCAACTGACCTGATGTCTTTATCGGTTTGATAGTTATTTGCTAAGTGTTCAGGTAGCCATCAAGGCACCCCGGTTAAATAGAAAAGAAATAGCATTTAACAGGGTAAACCAAGACCCGCCCGCTTCCGAGTTCCGGAATTCGGAAACTCGCCTGAGGCGAAGCCGATGGCGGGCAGACACAAAGAATAGATATGAGTTTTACCCCCTTATCTGAAAAGGAGGAACGCATTGCAAGAAAAATAGTTCATCAAAAAGGGTATTAGAAGAATAACTCTGTAATCTTAGTGCCTTGGTGTCTTAGTGGCTGAATAGTCACGTTATTTGAAAGAGCATGGTTTTCTCGCAATCGTTCACCAGTGTTTAACGGGCCCGGGGCAATTTCCTCTGGGGCTTATTTGGGTGAACAATCACCTTTTCTCTAATATACCTTTTCAGGGATGTCTCATCCTGAATCTCTGGAGAACATCATGAAAGGCCTCTATCTGAAGGGGATGCTTCTCACTCCGGAATAGATGGGTTAAACAGTGGCAATCTGAGGAGCCAAATCCAGGGGGCCCGCTTTTCATGATTGAAGAAAGGGCCTCAGCAATCTCACATTCATGCCTTTGGGAGGACCTGATCGGAATGGAAAGAAAACCGTCAGATTCCTGGGTAAGATAATCGATGTGCCAGTGCTTTTTTTTCCTCTTTTGTCTGTGTCTTTCAATCCTGGCCCTCAGGCTATTCATTGCGGAACCCACATAGATATAGTATCCTTTTTGAAACCAAAACTTACCCAATCGACCAATCTCTATGCGCCTCTCCCTTTCTAATTGTAAGACCAAAAGATAGCTTCCCCTGTCCTTTATCTCTTGCCTCAAATAGTCCCAGGGAATCTCCAAGATCTTAACTTCCTGGCCAATACTAAGATCAGATTTCCATTCTATTGCCACAGGGAGAATCATTAGATCATTGCTAACGTTTAGCGTTAGATTGTGGCGTAAAGACCACGCGGCACCCAGGGGGGATCAGGGCCTAAACTGGATGTCGTAGAGGTCCCTGTATCTGCCGTTTGCGGAGACAAGTTTCTCGTGTGTGCCTGACTCGACAATCCTACCATCCTCCAGAACATAGATTCGATCAGCCCTCCTGATTGTACTCAGGCGGTGGGACACAATGAAGATGGTCATCTGGCCAAGCAGCTTCTCTATGGCTTCCTGGATATGGAGCTCACTCTCCGGGTCAAGGGCCGAGGCAGGCTCATCAAGAATCATGACAGCCGGGTCTTTAAGAACAGCCCTGGCTATGGCAATTCTCTGTCTCTGTCCACCAGAAAGAAGGGTTCCCCTATCACCAACAATTGTTTCATATCCATCTGAAAAGGCCGTGATAAAATCGTGGGCCTGGGCAATCTTGGCCGCATTTTCAATATCTTCCTCGCTACATTGGCCTCCATTATAATTGATATTGTTGGCTATGGTATCATGAAAAAGGAGGCTCTCCTGGCTTACTGTAGCAATCTGACCTCTCAAGGACTCCAGTGTTGCATCCCTGATATCCATTCCATCAATGGTTATAGAGCCAGACACTACATCGTAAAAACGGGGAATGAGATCCAAGAGGGTACTCTTACCTGCCCCAGTGGAACCCACAAAGGCCACCATTTCCCCTGCACTTACTGTAAAAGAGATGTCGCGCAAGATTAATTCCCCTGGTTTGTAGCTGAAATCAACATGAGAAAACACTATGGTATTTTCGAATCTCGCCATCTTCCTTGCTCCCGGCTTATCCTGTATGTCTGGCACGGTATGCATTATGTCAAAGACCCTTCTTGTTGCACCCTGAAGGGTATTCAAATTGATATTTATCCTGGCCAGATTTTTCACAGGGGCATAGGCCGCGGCAAAGGCATAAAGCATTGCAATAAGTTCTCCCAAGGTATGTTGGAAGTAAATCTTTCCTATCAGCAAGATACCGGGGACAATCAAGAATACACTTGCATCCATCATGGGCCCGATGCCCAACTGCCACCTAGTCCAGTGCATAACTTTTTTATACAGATTACCGGCAAGGTTCCCGAATCTCTCGGCTTCATATGTACCCCTACAGAATCCCTTAATGACCTTGAGTAATAAAATAATCTCCTGATAGCTTGATGTCACCTCGGCTGTAGCATCCTGTACCCTGGTGGAATGTTTTTTGACCTTGCTGCCAAAAAGCCTGACCAGACCAACAATTAAGGGGATAGCAATAATGGTCAGTATGGTAAGTTTATAATTCATCAAAAGGAGATAGGCAACAAAGACTGCTGCTGTGAAGGGATGCTGTACAAGACCGATAATGATATTGCTTATATAACCCTGCATCACTGTCAGGTCTGCTGTAGCCCTTGCTATAAGCTCCCCACTCTTGCGCTTATGATAAAATGTGAGGGGCAGGGAGATAAACTTTTCAGCCAGATCGACCCGTAATGTCTTAATGGCCCGGTTTGAGAAGGCTGCTCCTGCAAGCTCACCTAGATACCGGGTAATCGATTTAAAGACCACTGAAAGGAATGCAACGACGGAAAGAAGGATGAGCAATAGGTTCGGTGAGATCCCGGTTATCAGAACCAGCTCTGTTTTCTCAAATGAGAAGGGAGGGGTGAATATGAGCCAGGGAATCCTCCACTCAACAGGATCACTCGTGCTTTTCATTCCTTCGTCAATAAGGGGCTGCAGGAGGTAGGCAGGTACCACAACAAATAAGGCTGATATAGCGCTCAGGATAATTGCCACTACTATCAGGCCCCGATGGGCCTTGGCATAGATGGCAATATCATGGCCGAGAATTCTGTCTAACATGTAGCTAAACTGCTTCAATTAATCGAGAGATCACGATCCGCTGAACCTCGCTTGTTCCTTCACCAATCTCTAACAGCTTATGATCTCGATAGAATCTCTCAACATCATATTCCTTCATCAACCCATAACCCCCATGGAGCTGAACAGCATGGTCAACACACCTACCCATGACCTCAGAGCAGTATAATTTGGCCATGGCCGCAAGTTTTCCAATCGGCTGTTCATTGTCTCTCATCCAGCAGGCCTTATAGAGGAGCAGTCTCGCGCACTCTATCTCTGTTGCCATATCGGCCAATTTAAAGGCATTGACCTGAAAGGTAGATATCGGTTTGCCAAATTGAATCCTTTCCTGGGAGTATTTTAGGGCCATATCAAAGGCACCCTGTGCTCCCCCCAAACCCATTGCAGCGAGTGAGAGTCTGCCTCCATCCAGGGTTCCAAGCATCTGATGAAAGCCGTGGCCTATTGGACCCAGAAGATTTTCCTTTGGTACCCTGCAGTCATCAAAATATAGCTCACTCGTATCGGATGCCCGCCACATCAGCTTACCATGCATAGTCCTGGCCTCAAAGCCAGGGGTACCCCTCTCCACTATAACCGATGTTAGTTCCGGCCGGCCATCTTCCCTTGTCCCTGACCTGGATAGCACTATGACACCGGCAGTAATATCAGTTGTCCCATTGGTGATAAATATCTTACTCCCATTTATTACCCATTCGTCTCCATCAAGAACAGCGGTTGTCTGTGTATTTCCAGCATCCGATCCGGCATTAGGCTCAGTCAGTCCAAAGGCCCAGAGGGTCTCGCCCCTACATGCCTTTGGGAGATACTTCCTTTTCTGTGCCTCATTTCCGTAATAGTAAAGGGGCCCAATACCCAGGGAATTAGCAGCAGCGATGGTGGCAGCATGTGACCCATCAACCCTGGCAATTTCTTCAGTAGCAATGATATAGGACATATAATCCATTCCCTGGCCCTCATATTCTTCAGATACAAACATACCAAAAAGGCCAAGTCCAGCCATGGCATTCATGGTATCGTAAGAAAACTCCTCTCTCTCATCCAGGTCCCTGGCTACAGGCTTGATCTCCTTTTCAGCAAAATCCCGTACAGATTTTCTTAAGATGTCATGTTCCATGGATAATGAAAAATCCATACTTTTTCCTCGCCTCTAAAATTACTAGCGATGTTTGCTTTTACCACTTTGTAGCGAAATCAGTCAAGACATAAATTCGTACCGGAGTTTCCTGAATCTTGAGGAAACCCATTGTTTTTCCTTAATCTTCTTATAGATAACCTCATGCGGTTTAACACCAGCAATTACCGTAACATCCGGGCCTAATGGAGTCCACTGAAGAGGATAGCTGTTTCTAAAGAGGGCTATTGTGGGTGTTCCAAGCATTGCTGCAAGGTGTGTTATGCCACTGTCGTGCCCAATGTAAAAGGAGGCCTCTTTGAGCAACAATAGAAGCCCGTCTTTGTTGGGGGAAATAATAATCTCTATTTCTTCCCCTGAGAGCTCTTTGGCAAAAATCTGATACCATTCCTCTTCCGCAGGCCCTAAAAGCAGGACTCTTTTTTGAAATATCTCGAGATCTCTTCCCCTTATCAGGTCAAGCCAGAATTCAGGTGGATAGTTTTTCTTTTTGCTTCCAGAACCGGGATGCAAAACAATCATGCCCCCCGATCTCGATAGCTTGTTTTTTGTAAGCAGGGGTCTCCTGCCAGCCTCTTCTATGGCCTCCTCAGGATTAACAGGCAATCCAGATTCCTTAAGACATGATGCTAAATATAGTGCAACATGGATTTTTTCTTCCTTAGGTGGAAAAGGTGGAAATGAAAAGACAGGGATATGTTTCAGGCACTTTTGTAAGGCTTCTTTTACCTTACCGGCAGGGTCACTGAGAAAAGAGATTACCCTGTCTACCTCAGGGAAGGGGATATCCTTGCAATTCGGTTCCTCCAAGAACAGGGTATGCCATCCTCCCTTTTCGTAATCAAGAAAATCCTTTAACAAGGGTTTTAGGAAGTCAACTCCCGGTCTTCTCCCCAATAATGTTAATTCTACCTTATCGGCTATTTGATGAATGGCCGGAGTCAACAGTAAAGTGTCACCTAAGGCGCTCGGTCGGATAATTAAGGCTCTCAATGTATCTGGACTAACCCCATTACTCAACAGTGAGTCACACAATCCTATTCTTTTTTATCTGGAAGGATCTCGGGGATGCTTTTAACCGCCTCTTTCCCCTCAGAGATCATCTTACCCACTTTTCCAGACTCTTGAGAGATTCTTTTTTTCCAGGTCTTGTAGAGATCTGGTGAAATGAGCCTGGCCATTGATTGATAGGTGACAATCACCAGACGAGCTGCCTTTGATTTGACTATCAGGGGATTCTTTGAGGGCATAAAAAAGGTAAGGAGTACGATCAGGAGATAACAGATGATAATCCCTTTAGTCAGGGCAAAACAAACACCAAGGCTTCTATCAAACCAGCCAATAAAAAGTTTTTTAAAGAGGTGGTGTAAAAGGAGACCAAACAGATTGCAGACAATAACCACCAAGATGAATAGAATGATAAAACTAATAAGGGGAAGGAATCTCTCGAAAGGTATGTGGGCCCTTAAAAGGTTGGCCACAGGGTGATAGTAGTGATTGCCAACCAAGAATCCAAAAATGATACCGGCAAGAGAAGATATCTCTCTGAAAAAGCCCCTGAAGATGCCCTTGATAAGGAAAAAGGTTATCAATCCAAGGATGATAATATCAAGGATATTCATGTGTAATTCCTACAAAGGCAGTTTTCATAAGTCAAGTCCATTTACCCTGTTAGAAAGAAAATTTTGCCATTTATGGCGTGCTGAAAAACAAATAAGGTTGAGCTGAATCTAATTCGCCTATGGCTGACAAAGCTTCTAACAGGGTTTAGGGATTCTACCTAATTTTTTCCTTATTTGATCAAAGATAAGGGTTATGGTAGATAGACAACTATGAGCCTACAAAAACGTATTCTTTTAGCTTCAGGTATCATGTTACTTGACCTGGTTATCTTCTTTTTGCCCCTGACAGCGTTTTTTCTTGCTTATGTCATAATATACAATCCA
>JAPVWE010000088.1 GCA_028572035.1 Desulfobacteraceae bacterium
GACAGTCACATCCATATCAGGTTGAATTCTTTTTGCACGGCTTGCGGCACTCATGCCGGCTGCATCGCCGCCAATAACTACGAACTTCATGATTTTTCCCTCCCGTATCGCCGGTTATCAATTCTGAAAATCTCCAATTATCTCATCATGGTCAAACGCCTTGTACCCTTTATCTGCCTGAAGTTGGCCCCTTCACTCACACACCGCAACGCAAGAGTGTGATCGACCACCATTGTGCCTGATATGGCATTCACACCATAGTCAAATAGAATTGGTGATAAAGGAGTTGTATCTCCCAACACGATCACATAGGCTTTAGGATTACAAAGCTCAAGTAAGTGCTCTAGAGTATGATTGGTGAAGGCAGTACCGGTTATAGCAACAATATCGGCCTGTGGGATGAGATTTTCCGCATCGGCCTCAATGAAGTCCCCTTCCCGTGGATTTTTCTCGATAACCCAGAGTTGTTTTGCAGTCTCGCGAACTTTGGGTATGAAGGGAAAGTGGCCCACAATGGCTATTCTCTTGCCCTTTCCCTTTTCCACAATCAGTTCGGCGGCATTAAGCTCAATACAGGAGCCCCCATCAATTTCAATGAGCGAATTGATGGTTGCCATGCCAATAGCCGCTTCAAGTATGCTCTGGGAATAGGCCAGTTGGGCCAGTTCCAGAGGCCTTTTGTCCAACAAGAAACCGGGCTCCTTTACCATCGGTGGTTCCTGACGGAGGGCATCTCGCGGCAGAGTTGCTGCCAGTCCACAGTTACGAGTCAGCACGCCTATATGAAACACCCCCTGACGTATATCTTTCACAAGAGCCTCAAAGTTCAATATCGACATCAAGTCATCAAGGATCCTCATACTTCCCCCATTTGAAGTATCATATCCTTCCAAACACTATAAGGTACTTGCAGGCAATATACACAAAGACCATACCGAACAAGACCTTCAAAAATGAGGAGCAAGAACACTGTCGCCTCACTATGTGCCTTTGGCACAGAACCGATCCCAACCCATTAGGTGAGCCGCCCCGGCGATGGTGGTCCCATAGAAAAGAACCTGCTTGTGATTCAAAAAATCATTAATGGTCCCGTTCACTAGCGTTGTGCCGGTTACTAACAAAAGATCTGCCCAGGCCACTGCCTCACCTGCGGCTTCTGGCCCCTCCACTACAGCATCGAACTTCCTGGTTCCGATATTATCCGGATCCATATCCAAAATACGGTACTCGAATTCCGCTGCTAAGTGTTCCACCATTCTGGGCTGAAAACCCACCTGGGTGATTTTGAGTTGTCCATAGCGATCCTTGATAAGATGGACCAATTCTGCTGCACAGAGTGCTGGTTCTTTATCCCGGCAGTGAATTGTGCCATGTACCTCGTTGAGATGCCGCAGCACCGCGTTCAGGGTAGCAACAAATACGGCCCGTCTAAAATTGTTTTTCAGGGGCATTTCTATGATATCGCACAACTTTCCCGAGAAATCACCATACCGATCGGTGAAGGCTTGTCCTGTCCCAGTGCCGAATTCCGCCTGCATCAGGCGCTCCTTCCCCTTTTGAAGCGGAAAGTCATCTGCTTCGGGGTTTCCGATGGCCTCTTCTGAACTAAGTACCCTGGCTTTGACCCGCACTGATTCACTCAGGAGATTGTGGCTCTCACATACATCGGAAAAACGCTTTCGAAGCTCTGTCAACACATCATGCATAATCAATGATTTTATCCGCGGCAAGGTACTCTCCATTACTCAAGCAAGGCATAAAGAAATCAAAATATAGTGCTACCTAACTGCCCTGAAGATTAAACAGTTAACGTAGGCGTTCACAGGTTCAGCGTTCCCCGTTCAGGGCTGTACGTTTTAGCCTTTGAACCTCTGAACCCTGAACTCGTGAACGGTTACCAGTTAAGTATAATCCTGGGATCGAGATAACTCGATAGTATAGGAAATCCCATTTTGGACGCAGATTAACCTGCCTGAGGCGGGTAAACGCAGATTTTTTCGATTAAGAATATAAAGATTATTAATATCTGCGTGTATCTGCGAAAATCTGCGTCCTATTTAACTTGTATCACAATCATTTGTATGCACGGCATCCAAGACAGAAGGAATATATTTAAGGCATTTTTTGATGTCAAGATATAAGGAATCTATCTATTTCTTAACAATCTTTCCCAACAGGCCGCCGATCCAGTCTTTAATTCTATCTATCAATGAGGGCCCCTTTACATGCAGGGTGCATTCGGCCTTTGTATCTGAAAGCATACTTATTGCCCGGGCAGTGTATGTACCGGCAGGTATAGGCGGTCTTGTTATAATTATGATGTTTTCCATCTTTTCGTTTGAGCCAATCTTGGCCCTCAGGAATTCAGAGATCTTGGTCAGGGTTCCTACCTTAGCATTGAAGGTGCCATCTTCTTCTATATCAGCAGAGGCTATCGGTATATCAACCTTCTTTCCATTAACCGGCACATTAAGGAGGTTTATGAACACACTATCACCGGGCTCAAAACCTGAACCGCTGAAGACGAACTTTGTAGCCCTCAATTTAGCAACACCGAGACGAACTGTCCCGGGATTGACAATAATTTGTGGACCCTTCACTCCCCTATCCAGGCTTGTTACTGGCTCTGAACACCCGGAGATCGAGAAAATACCAGAGAGAACGAGAAGAGAACTGATTGTTAAGAATCTTCCAAGGCCTCTTTTTTTCATCGTAATCCTCCTTTTCTTGCAAAATACTTATACTTATTTTTTCTTACCTGATCTGGAACGGCGCGTCTTCTGGTACTTGACAACAGCCCTGTTATGTTCTTTTAAGGTGCCAGAGAAATAGTGGCTCCCATCATTTCTTGAGACGAAGTAGAGGTAATTTGTTTTTACCGGGCGTATTACTGCCATGAGGGACTCTCTCCCAGGATTGGCTATGGGTCCGGGAGGGAGTCCAAAATTGAGGTAGGTATTATAAGGGCTGCGGACGCGTAGATCCTTTCTTTTCAGATTTCCATCAAAACTCTTAAGGCCATAGATAACAGTTGGATCACTTTCAAGCCTCATCCTCCTTTTAAGCCTGTTAAGAAAAACAGATGCAATAACAGGCCTTTCCTCGGCAAGGCCGGTCTCCTTTTCCACTATGGAGGCCAGGGTTACTATCTCCAGGATGGGCATAGGTGTTCTCTGGTCCCTTATGAGGTCATTAAAGACATTCCAGAAACGATTAACCATAAGGTCAATTAACGCCCGTGCACCCATATCCTTGCTTATCAAATAGGTGTCAGGAAAGAGATAGCCCTCGAAGCTTGGCCCATCAATATGGTAAGAGGCTGCGAGGGCTTTGTCCCTAACCAGAGAGATAAACTCTATTTTGTTAACCAGGTTTTTTTTGGCCAGTATGTTAGCAATTTGTTCAGCGGTGAGACCCTCGGGGATGGTCAGAGGATAGGTTTTGATCGCCCCGGAGGTAAGGATATTGCATATTCTGGCCGGAGGCATTGACTGATTAAGGCCATATTCACCTGCCTTTATATCCCCTGTGCTTCCTTTCAGGAAAACCCAGAGCATAAACAGATTCTTGCCTTTGATAAGCCTTCTTCTCTCAAGTTCAGCAGCAACTGTCCTGAGGCCACTTCCTTTTTTCACTATAAAGATCTCTTCTTTCTTATCAAACCCTGCGGGGCTGATCAGAAAATACCCAAAGTGGAGGGCCATAAATGAAAACAGGACAAAGATCAATAGAGCCGATATAAAGATTAATCCCCTTTTTGACATGTTACCTACCAATAATTCTGCTCATAAAGAGTGCCCCTGAGATGAGTAAGCCCATAGATACCAGTGTTTGAATAGTCAAGGCCTGGGCCGGGATGAGATCTTGAAAGGAACGGTATCTCCTCCAGAGTATTTGAATTGCCCTGCAGGCCAGGGGAAGCGCCGCCACTGATATTATAACAAGAAAAGGAAGGCCAATGGAATAGATAAGGAGAATAGTGGCCAGGAAGGGAAGGATCATTATCAGGCAATACAGATAGCGGGCCCTGCTGAGGCCAAGCCTAACAACCAGGTTTTTTTTGTTGGCTTCCCGGTCTGCCTGATAATCTGGAAACTCGTTTATCCAGATCACGGCCATTATAAGGAAGCCATTAGGAACGCCCAGGAAAAAGGCAGACCAGGAAAGGCTGCCAGTAATAACATAATA
The DNA here is from genome assembly GCA_028572035.1 of Desulfobacteraceae bacterium. Classification (GTDB taxonomy): domain Bacteria; phylum Desulfobacterota; class DSM-4660; order Desulfatiglandales; family B25-G16; genus JABXJZ01. The sequence continues at coordinate 4,189 of JAPVWE010000088.1, forward strand.
GGTACCCAGGGTTATGAAGGGGCCAAAGGCGAAAAATATCAATGGCTCGCCCAGACCGCGGGACATAAGTTTAAGGGGTGGGCTCGAGTATGTCCAACCAGCCAAAAGCCCGAAAAGACCAATCAATAAGACATAGGGCCTACCCCAGAAGGCAAACCAGATTCCACATGCAATCCCAATGGAAAAGAATAACATAGATAAAACAAGGACAGTATTGGGGTGTATCTCATTTTCCTGAATCACCCTGCTCCCGCCACTGAATGGTGTAGGCTGCCTATTAATAGGGTCACTCCCTGAGGCATCATAGTAGTCGTTTAGCAGATTTGAGCCCAGATGGAGCGCCCCGAGACCTATCAAGGCCATGATAAAAGGAAGGAGAGAAAATGATCCCCTTTGAAACACAAATGCAGAGGCAGTAATTAATGGTATTATTGAGCCTGCCAGAAATGGAAGCCTCAGGGCCTTGAGGTATGTTTTAATCATACTGTTTCTTATTCAGGTTTTCAAGCGGACAGTTAGAACACAGAGGTTTTCGCCTGCAAAAATCCTTCCCTGTCTTTACGATCAAGGCGTGAAACTCCTTGAAGAACTCCACATCATGAGGGAGATTATCCATAAGAAACACCTGCAAATCATTGTATCCTGCCTCTTCTTCAATGAGACCATGCCTTGCTAAAATCCTGTGGGTATATGTGTCAACAACAAAAACAGGTCTTCCAGCTCCATATAGTACAATGCTATCCGCTGTTTCCATTCCAATCCCCTTTACAGACAAAAGCCCTTTCCGGATAGCATCAGTATCAGGGAAAAAAAGTCTGTCTATATCCCCATTGTATTTATCCTCAACAAATTTGATAAGGTTTTTCAGACGCTTTGCCTTAAGATTATAGTACCCGGCAGGCCTGATATATCCAGCCAGGATAGATGCAGGTATCTCCCCGAGCCCTCTTATAGACAGTAGATCTCTTTCTTTCAGATTCTGGATCGCCTTTTCCACATTATTCCAGCTCGTGTTCTGGGTTAAGATAGCACCGACCATCATTTCCAACTCTGTCTCTGCCGGCCACCAGTTCTGGGGGCCAAAGGCAGCAAAGAGGAGATTATATATCTCCATCAAGGTCTGGCCGCTTGCTGTAATCACTGTTTTATTTATCCGTTGAGTGTTGTCCGTTGTCCGTTCACCGATATTCGTTGAGTGTCGAAAAACGGTCAACAGTGAACGGATAACGAGCCCAGGGCTAAGTCATAGTGTAAGCTAACCTATTGATTCTTTAGCTAATTGCTGGGTATGTGTATCTTTTTTTTGTTATGCCCTATATGGGCCTTTGCAGGGTCGTTTCAAAAAGGTTTATTGCGCCATAACCCTTAGAATCATACGCTCAGTCTATATAAACCATTTTGAAACGGCCACTAATCCAGACTATATGAGAGGGCATAATCAAAAAAAAGATACACATACCCTGGACTTTGACGTTACCCTGATAACGAGCCCTTCTGCCTTGACACTATTTTAAAGATAACTTAAATTGATTCCCTATGTCAATGCAGCAACTTAAGAAAACACGCAATATAGGTATCATAGCCCATATAGATGCCGGCAAGACTACCATAACAGAGAGGGTACTCTATTACACCGGTAGGTCTCACAAAATTGGTGAGGTTCATCATGGGGAGGCTATCATGGACTGGATGCCTGAGGAACAGGAGAGGGGTATAACAATAACATCTGCTGTTACCACCTGCAAATGGCTCGACCACACAATAAACATCATAGATACA
>JAPVWE010000089.1 GCA_028572035.1 Desulfobacteraceae bacterium
TTGATGGCCCATGTAAGCTCACAGTCTATCCAGTGCAAGAAATGAGACTTTTTTCATCCATAAAGACGATAAAGAGTGAAAAAGGCCATCTTATTGCAATAACCCCTTATGAGGAGAGGTATTTTACATCATTAGTCCATATGTATGATACCTATGACCCCCTTGGGTCTGTACAGGGTCTTCCCCCACTCGATGAAGACAAGAGACATCAGTGGGTTCAGGATATGATTAGCAGCGGTACAAATCTCCTGGCCATGTATGAAGACAGTGTAATCGGACACGCCAGCCTTTTTTCTATGCCAGCAAACTGGGCTGAATACTTTATCTTTATTCATCAGGATTTTCAGAGGCAAGGCATTGGTACCGCTACAACCCTTTATGTCATAGATTGGGCACGGCAGGGAGATCTGTCCACTATCTGGCTGACTGTAGACAGGAAAAACTATGTGGCAATTTCCCTTTGGCGCAGTGTTGGCTTTAAGCGCATTGGATCAAGTGACTCTGAGTGGGAGATGATCTTGACCCTAAGTAAAGAATAAAACTGAACATATCGCACCTTCGGTGCGGACCTGTAGGGGTTCGATTTATCGAACCCGCAATCCGCCTGAGGCGGATAAATGCCGCCCCTACAAGGACTTAAAAAGGAAATTCCTATACTATCAAGTTATTAGAGATGCTCATTGAAAGGAGGGTAATATATGAAAAAACATGTATCTACAGAAGGAAAGATTTTTGCTGTACCAAATGAATGGAAAAAGAGGGCTTATATAAATAGTATGGAACAATACAAAGAGATGTGGCAGCGCTCCATGGATGACCCGGAAGGTTTTTGGGGTGAGATAGCCGAAGAAAACGTAAGTTGGTTCAAGAAATGGGATCAGGTTTGTCACTATGATTGGAGCAGATCCCCTGAGCACAAATGGTTCATGAATGGAAAACTGAATGTCTCCTACAACTGCCTTGACAGGCACCTTGAAAAAAGAGGTGACAAGACCGCCATTATTTTTGAGGGCAATGATCCGTCAGATAACAGAAAATATACCTATAAACAGCTTTATGAAGAGGTATGTAAATTTGCCAACGTCCTAAAGGCAAAAGGCGTCAGAAAGGGTGACAGGGTATCTATTTACCTGCCAATGATTCCAGAGCTTGCTATTACCATGTTGGCCTGTACTCGAATTGGCGCTATCCATAGCATAGTCTTTGGTGGATTTTCTTCAGACTCTCTTCGTGATAGGGTCCAGGATTGTGAAGCCAGAGTCTTGATCTCCTGTGATGGGAGCTTCAGGGGTGCCAAGGCTGTCCCCACCAAGAACAGTGCCGATGAAGCACTGAAAGAATGTCCAAGTGTTGAGACAAATATTGTCGTTAAAAGGGCCAATGTTGAAGTAAAATGGAACCATACTATAGATACCTGGTATCATGAGGAAATGGCAAAGGTAGATGCTAACTGCCCGCCCGAGGAGATGGATGCAGAAGATCCTCTCTTCATTCTTTACACCTCCGGCTCAACCGGAAAACCAAAGGGGGTATTGCATACCACCGGCGGCTATCTCGTATTTGTAGCTGTAACCCACAAGATGGTTTTCGACTACCGTGAAGAAGATGTTTTTTGGTGCACTGCCGACATTGGCTGGGTTACAGGGCATTCGTACATAGTCTACGGACCACTATGTAATGGTGCAACTTCCATTATCTTTGAAGGGATTCCCACATATCCGGATCCCGGAAGATTTTGGGATGTGGTTGAAAAATACAAGGTTAACCTTTTCTACACAGCCCCTACTGCTATAAGGGCTATTGCAAAAGAGGGCGATGAATGGGTAAAAAAACACGATATTAGCTCTCTAAAACTCCTGGGAAGTGTTGGAGAGCCCATTAATCCTGAGGCCTGGATGTGGTACCACAATACTATTGGCAAAGGCCGCTGCCCTATAGTGGATACCTGGTGGCAGACCGAAACCGGGGGGATTCTCATAACGCCCCTTCCTGGTGCTATAGACGTTAAGCCTGGATCGGCCACCTTACCTTTCTTCGGAATAGAGCCATGTATCGTAGACGATGATGGCAATGAGCTCGAGGGGACATGTGCAGGTGCTCTTTGTATAAAGAGACCATGGCCCGGATTAATGAGAGGGCTTTATGGTGACCCGGAAAGATTCAGGGAGACCTATTTTGTCCAATTTCCAGGAAAATACTTCGCCGGAGATGGTGCACGAAGGGATGAAGATGGTTACTACTGGATTACCGGTCGCATAGACGACGTTCTCAATGTCTCTGGCCACAGGATGGGCACAGCAGAGATAGAAAGCGCCCTTGTTTCCCATCCCAAGGTGGCCGAGGCCGCTGTAGTAGGTTATCCACATGAGATAAAAGGAACGTCTATCTATGCCTTTGTTACCTTAAATAGTGGTGTGGAGAAATCAGATGAATTAAAGAAGGAACTGGTGAAACACGTCAGGACAGAGATCGGGCCTATTGCAACACCAGAAAAGCTTCAATGGGCTGACGCCTTGCCCAAGACGAGAAGTGGAAAAATCATGCGCCGGATCTTGAAGAAGATTGCTGCCGGAGATGTTAAGGATCTCGGTGATACCACTACTCTAGCTGATCCTAGTGTTGTTGACAAGTTGGTGGCGGAAAGGGTCAACTAACATGGCTGCCACTGGGCTTTTGAACAGTATACTCGACTCTGCCACCCGTACTGCTATTGTGGTTACGGATTTTGATGGCAGAATTATCATGTTCAATCAGGGGGCAGCCAATCTATTTGGGTATACCCCGGAAGAGGCAAAAGATAGGCATCTGCCAGAACTCACTTTTTCAAAAGAAGACCGGAATACTCATCTTTTTGAGCATATTGTCGAGAGGGTAAGGAATCAGGGTTGGGTGCAAGAGAGACTACTTCGCCAGGATAAAAGCGGGCGTGTCTTCCCGGCAATCTCTACCATTACCTGCCTGAAAGACTCCACAGGTCAATCTGAAGGCATTCTGGAGATTACCCAGGATGTGCCCAATCTATTTGGGTTGGAAAATGAGCTCAAAAGCTCCAAAAATTTCCTGGAAAACATCCTGGAAAGCTCTATTGACGCTGTCGTCACAACCGACCCTAAGGGACATATAACCTATGCCAACCGGGCGTTCAAGGAGCTTATTGGATTACGTGGCCACCAGATCATCGGGAAACATATATCTACCTACTATAAAGACGGCATTGACCAGGCACGTCAAATCATGAACAAACTTAGGGAATTTGGGCGCATACGGGATTATGAATTCGACATTAAGGTTGGAGATAGAATCATTCCTATTAGAACCTCCGACAGCCTCCTGTATGATGAATATGGTGAAATTGTAGGAAGTATGGGGGTATTTCAGGATATTACTGCCAGAAAAAAGCTCTCGGAAAAACTGTCTGCCACCCAGGCGGAATTGATCCAGGCAGTCAAAATGAGGGCCCTTGGCGACCTGGTAACCGGTGTGGCCCATGAGATCAATAACCCCCTCATGGCATCCGATACCTTTCTCCATTTGTTGGAGAGGGAGATAGGGAGTAAGTTAGGAAAGAGGGTTGTGCTCCTCAAGGAATGCAATAGGAAGATCGAAAACATTGTGAAGAAACTTATGGAGTTTTCTCGACACTCTGAATTTGAATTTACCGCCATGGATGCTAATGATGCTGTAATGTCAGTTTTGGCGATCACTCGACAACAATTGCTCAATCAGAGTATAGAATTGGAATTGAGGTTAAATGAGAACGTGCCCCGGGTATTGGGCGATAAGAATCAAATTGAGCAGGTTCTGTTAAATCTCATCTCCAACGCCCGGGATGCCATGGAAGGGAAATCGCACAAGGTGTTGACCGTCCGAACAGATCTCAGTCAAAAAGGCCAGCAGGTTGAAATTGGAGTCAGCGATACCGGTATGGGGATGACACCAGAGCAGATAGAACAGATATTTAACCCTTTTTTTACCACAAAAGACTCTGACAAAGGCATAGGTCTCGGACTTTCCATCAGCTATCGGATTATAGATGCCCATCAGGGTAAAATTGACGTCAAGAGCGAATTGAATAAGGGCACAGCATTCACTGTAAGTCTGCCTGTTTATCAGGCTGAAGGCGAAAGAGCGTATACTAACAGGAAACCGGAGGGAAACAATGTCTCATAAGATTCTGGTGGTGGATGACGACATATTGGTGCTTGAGGCCCTTGAGGAATTGCTTACAGCTTCAGGATATGTGGTTAGAGTCGCTGCCCGAGGCCAGGAGGCATTGGAGATGCTGGATAAGGAATGCTTTGACCTGTTGCTTTTGGATGTGGTTATGCCCAAAATGACCGGTCTTGATCTCTGTAGAGACATACGTAAGCGGGATGATGAAATGAGCAAGGTCAAGATAATCATGCTTACGGCAAAAACCGAAGAGAAGGATGTTGAAATTCAAGAAAAGTACGGTTGCGATCTATATCTCACCAAGCCCATTGATCCAGGAAGGCTGAAAGAACTGATTCGGGAGACATTAGAAGATTCAGGGGCATAACAATACAGGGAAGATAAATTGCATTCCATCTTTTATTATTCACATGAACTGGCCCGGTTTGATTTTGGACCGGATCACCCTTTTAAGCCTGAACGGGCCCAGAAAGCCCTCGAACTCTGTCGCCGTTATGGGGTATTGGATCAAAAGCACATGATCGTGAAGAGCCCCCCATCCCTTGAACATGAAAAGCTTCTTCTTGCCCATAGTCAAGACTACCTTGAGGCGCTTCGACGCGTTGGGCAGGGCGAAATATTTGAGGAAATGCTTAAATATGGAATCGGCACAGAGGATAATCCACCACTACGGGGGATCTATGAGTGGTCCAGAAAATGCGCTGGAGCAACCTGGGAGGGAATGGTTGAATTACTGGATAAAGACACTGACATAACATTTAATCCCCTCGGAGGCTTTCATCATGCCCTTCCCTCCCGAGCATCGGGATTTTGTTATATCAATGACATCGTTATAGCTATTAAGGAGGCAGTCAATCATAACGTAAAGATTACCTATTTAGATATTGATGCCCATCACGGAGATGGTGTTCAAAGGGCATTTTACCATGAAGACAGGGTCCAATTTATATCCATCCATGAGTTCGGAAAACATATCTATCCATATAGTGGGTCTGCAGAGGAGTCAGGGGAGGGAGATGGTGAAGGATTTACCATAAATATCCCCTTACCTCCAAAGACAGATGATGAGGTTTATCTTGAGGCCGTTCACAGGATTGTGCTTCCCCTTATCAAGGGCTTTAGGCCAGACATCTTGGTTGCTGAATTGGGTGCGGATTCCCTTGTATCTGATCCACTGACTGGCCTTATGCTCACAAACAATTCTTACACCCAGGTTGTCAGGGAATTAAAAGGGTTATGCGGTAAGATCCTGGCCACTGGTGGAGGTGGCTATGATATCTATCGTACAGCTCGATGCTGGACCCTGGCCTGGGCTATATTGAACGATGTTGAACCAAAGGATCAATTTGCAGGTCTGGTGGGTGGGATGATGTTTGGCCCTGAGATGGAGGTTAGTAGTCTGTATGATCGGCCCTATACAATCACAGGGCCGGAAAAGGATAAAATCCGTCAGGAAGTGGATAAGACGATCAAATTCCTTATCAAACGGCATCATCTCTGATACCTCACTAATCTTGTCCTCCTTGTCCCCTCTTAAGTAGTGCTTGACCGAAAACCCTCATTCTGTCATTACGAGCGGTAGCGAAGTAATCTCATAATAGTGAAATTACTGAATAATTAATGAGATTGCCACGTCGTTGCACTCCTCGCAATGACATTCTGGCACTTTTCATTCAGGCACTAAGTAGGTATTTCTGCCTAATAGAGGCAGGGAGCGGGCACAAAATAAGACGACCCCCATTCATAAGTTGCT
>JAPVWE010000090.1 GCA_028572035.1 Desulfobacteraceae bacterium
ACATATCCACATCCCGTCGCGCCAGGGCAGGCTGGAACCCTGAACCTAGAACCGATCAGTTTAGGTATTAATAAAAGGAATTCTGTCTTTGCTTTGCTAAATGAACCCACCGCATGGGGCGCTATGCTTGCTTGGCCCGCATAAACTTCCTATACATTCTCTCAACCATCTTCTGCGTCACATAGGGCTTATGGGTCCTGAAGCCACCTCCAAAGGAATGGGGAATATGCATCAGTTCGTGGATCAGTACCTTGGTCTGCTCTTCCTTGCTGAGCTTATCAAACCTTTCAGAGACAACCTCAATGACATAATGAGGCTTCTGGTTGAGGGCTAGCTGCATGATTCTGGACAGTCCATGACAACGGGCAATTGCTCTCTTGCTGTTAGAGCCTATACTCCTTACACAGGCTACCCTGGCCTCATCTACGTGAGCCATTTCAAGTGTACCGAGAATGTCCCTTATTCTTGCACCAATATCCTCAGCTAATTCATATCGAATCATCTTTTCACCTCTCTCCTGAAAGCGAGAAGTAGGGATGGGGACATCATCCCTTTTTCTGTACCACATAAAAAGGCCCTCCACTCTGAAACAGGGAGGGCCATTAGGTTCAGGAAGATGGAGGCAGGCTATTGATCATTCGTAGGGATCACCATCATATCCGAGCTCTTTCCAGTTGAGCACTTTAGCACTTTCCCCATGGCAATGTTCACAACTGAAGGCCTGTTCAGTTGGAACAATGGAGTGAGTCACGCTGTAGTTGAGCTCCTTGGTAACCAACGTGGCATCCTTGTATTTTCCTTTCTTGTATGTCCGCATCTCCTCAACCGTGGTTTCTCCATCTTTATTGGCATCTGCTGCCTTGACCTCAGGGACAATAATAACATCGTCAAGTGCTGCATCACCTCTTTCGATAAACCAGGTTACCTTGACCACATTAAAGGGATAGATTTTGGCCATGAGATCTGTAGTTCCTAAGATAGGAAGATGGCTTAGTTTCTTTCCAATATACCACTTATGTTTCGGGATCCATCCGGGTGCCCTTTTCTTTGTTACCGGCTTGCCATCTTTTGTGAATTTATTCCAGCTTCTGCTCTCTATGGCCTCTCCCGGCCTTGGGCCGGTATGGCAGGTTACACATGCGATATTATTGACATGGTTGCTGTCCAGGATTTCACCTTCATCAAGCCTCTCATGGGGCTTTTCCTCGTGACATTTTATGCAGGAAAGGGTCCCTTCCATTGTGTCCTCTGTTGTATCAATGGCATACCCTTTGGCAAACTGGTGATCGCTGCGGGGATCTGATAGTCTCTCATGACAATCATGGCACCTCATTCCTACTGCTATATGAATATCATGTTCTTCATCAAGTACATCTCCCCTTTTGAGCGCACCATAAGAACTATGACACTTTGCGCATTGGGCTACGGTTGGTCTCCCCTTACCATCTTTGGTCTCATGGCAGAGTCGACAGTCAGTCTTTCCGGTTGCAGGATCTCTATAGGCGGAGACGTGACATTGACCGCACTTTTTATTAAACCCCTTAATCCTTCCCTGTTTTTCAAAGCTAAAATTATTGAAGGCGTCCCACTTCTCCAACATCCCGAGACCATTGCCCCAACCCCCAAGGGCTGGACTTTTTCCTAGTTGCCCATGATAGGAGCTTTCGGCAACGTCCCGTGCCTGTGCGCCAGCAAGATAGAAAAGAAGAACAAGGGATAAGATCACTAATACCATGAGAGTTTTCTTTGAGAGCTTCACCTTTTACCTCTCCTTTTTCTTGTTTATCATATATCAGATACGGGAAGTAAGCACTTACCCGCAGAGCATATCAATGAAAAAGCATTCAAAATGGGTTTGTCTTTTCACCCCGTTAGAAAGCTCACCCATTTATGGTGGAGATGAATAAAATCTTAATTCCTTATTGAGGGCGGCGTTTAAAGGCCTGCCCTTCTAACGGGGTTCATTCAATAGGGGTTACAATCCTTATCTCTGCTTCGTCTTTTATGGATTGAAGCCAGGCATTAGATATTCTCCGATCCTTTGTTACAAGAAGTGCCTGTTTAAAGGCCTTCTTTTCTTTATCAAAATCCTCTATATCAATGCCTTTTTCATCGACCCATCTAATAACATAGACTTTTTTGTTTACCTCAAAGACCTGATCCGGGTATCTCTTTTGAGATGAGAGGGAAAAGGCGGCCTCAAATAGTGATGGTGCATAACCGATTTTGGGGATAGTCTCTGCTCTGCTAAAGAGGCCTGTCTCATCTGTCTTCAGGTTCTTCTTTTTGGCCAGTTCAGACCACGTAGCACCACCTTTCAATTCCTCAAGGTAATCCTCAGCCTCCTTTTTAGCAACAACAAGGGATTGATGATCTATGAAATCCTTTTGTAATTGATCAGAGACCTCACTTACCTTCGGAATATAGGAATTCTTAATATCAACAACCTGGATGATATAGAATTTGTCCTTATGTTCGATGACCTCACTTACCTCCCCTTTATCCAAGGAGGCTATAGATCTCTTAAGCCTTTCATCCCCTCCCAGTCCTGGAATGGCTCCATCTTTAGGGAAATAATCGGTCTCATTTGCCGTAAGACCGTGTTGGGCTGCATAGGCGGCTAAATCAATATTGTATGGCATCTGATCCATCAAACTCAGGGCCCTTTCATGTGCCACATCCCGGCTTATATCCTTCTTTAGGGTGGCCACTATTTGGTCCCGAACATCGGGGAGGGTTTTGATAGCAGCATCCTTGATGTTATCTATCTTGATTATATGCCAGCCAAACCGGGTTCTTACAGGCCCACCTATCTCTCCTGGCTTAAGGGTAAAGGCGAGTTCTTCAAAAGGCTTAACCATTTTGCCTTTCTGAAAATAGCCAAGATCGCCCCCCTTTGAGGCATTAGGATCTTGAGAATGTTTTCTGGCCAGTGCCGAAAAATCCTCTCCGTCTCTTGCCCTTTGTAGGATAGCAAGTGCCTTCTCTTTTGCCTCTGTCTCTTCAGATTTTGATGCATCGGATGATACCTTAAAAAGGATATGTCGCGCCTTAATTTGTTTTGGATCCTTAAACCTCTCTTGATTTAATTCATAAAAGTCTGATATCTCTTTTTCTTCAATGGTTGCCTTATCTAGAAAATCAGATGGATCAAGGGTAAGGTGGACTATTTTTATCCTTTCTGAAATCCTGTATTTTTCCTTATTTTCCTCAAGATACTCCTGCTTCTCGGTTTCACTTACCTCTATTTTTCCCTTAAAATCCTGTGGATTGAATGAGACAAAACCAATATTGATCTTTTCCTTTTGAAAGGTATAATAATCCATGATCTCCGTGTCTGTTAAAGGGAAGAAGCTTTTGATAAGCTGACCGATTTTTTGCCCCAACAACTCTGATCTTATCCCTGATTCAAAGTCAGCTGGTTCCATTCTATTATATCTCAACAGAGACCTATATCTGCCCTCATCAAACTCACCATTTAGTTGAAAGGCAGGGTAGGTAAGAATGGCATCGGCTACCTCATCATCCGTGATCCTCAGACCGAGCCTTTCAGACTCCTGACTGATTAATCTCTTATTTATCAGGCTATCCAGGGCCCTTTGCCTTAGTTGAAATACCTTTATAAGATTATCATTCCAGTAATTCCTATACTGTTTCTGTAATGAATTCAGCATATCCCGGTATACTGCCTCATATTCCTGGCCTGTGATCAAATCACCATTTACATAGGCAATCTTTGCACCAGGCCTTTCCCGGAACGAATATATACCCCAAAAGACAAAGACAACGGCAATGAGGCCAATCATTACCTTAATAATGATACCTTTAGTGTGCCTTCTCAGCATTGTAATGAACATTTGCTTTAGCCTCCTTTAATCAAAACTCAATTCCCTTTCTCGCCTTTAATCCCTTCTGAAAAGGGTGCTTGATCTCGTGTATAACGGAGACAAGGTCAGCCCTTTCAATGAGCTCCTGAGGGCACTTACGCCCGGTAAAAACCAGCTCAAGATTATCTGATTTTTTATCCAAAAGATCAACTACCCTTTTCAAAGGTATCAGATTGAAATCAACAGCCACGGTGATCTCATCTAAGATGAGGATATCATACCCACCTTTTTCTATAAGCTCTTCGGCCTTGGATAGTGCTTTATTGGCTTGCTCGAAGTCTACAGGTGATGGATTTTTGGAATCAATAAGGTCCTTTGTTCCATAGCGAAAAAGATCAATGCCAAGCTTCCTTAGGCTTTTTATCTCTCCGTAATTCCATATCTTCATAAAGTGAATAATGGCAATCTTGAAGTTATGCCCGGCCGCCCTCATAGCCAGACCAAGGGCAGCAGTTGTCTTTCCCTTTCCACCCCCTGTGTAAATCTGAACCAGACCGAGACTATGCTTGTTTTTCATCAGGTGCCCGTTTCCAAATTTAGCAATCTATAGATTTTCAAGTAAATAATTTCAAATTTCTGGAATGATCAACTGTTGTAATCAGATTAATTTATTTGCATCAGGCAGATGCAACCTAAATCCAAAATCCTTTTGTTGCCTCATTTTTTAACCGATTAAGAGATTCATGTCAATCTAAGCGGCTAAAGAATTGTTTCTAGATAAAGAAAATGTTATAGATTCTGGTATATTTATTGGCGTTTCCTTTGCAGGTAAGCAATCAGCACCCGGAGATTTGAGGAACATAAAGAGAAAGGTAGAAGGGGGCAGATAAACAGATGCTCGAGCAGGGATTAGTCCAGGTTTATACAAGAAAAGGAAGGGATATGAATCTTGCCCATATAGGTCTTTGTCTTAGGGCTACGGGGCAAAATCTGCGCACATTCGTGATGGGCTTGCTTCCCCACCCATTTATGGAGACAGAGGATAGGGCACTTTCTTTTCTCAAGCCTAACGTAGTGGTCGAGCGCCTACCTCTAAAATACATACCTTCTGATGAAGATTTGCACGAGAGGGACAGAGATACGATCAGTGAGTCCTTCGAACATATTCAGGAGATAGTTTATGGTGGCGCTTTTGATATCATCATCCTTGAGGAAATTAATCAGGTCGTTGATATGGGTATTATCTCCGTGAACACCATCATCGACCTCATAAAGAAAAAACCTGCGAACGTGGAATTGGTTTTGACTGGAAGGAACGCAAGGGGTGAGATTATTGAACAGGCCGATCTTGTGACCGAGATGATTGAGCACAAAAGAGAAGAAGGGTCCTGGAGAATTGATGGGAGCAATCAGGAGGGATGCGCGGGGGTAATTACCGGAAACGGTAAAGGAAAGTCCACCTATTGTCTGGGAAGGGCCATGTTCTTTGCCGCCAATGGAATCCGCTCGAGTGTATTACAGTTCATAAAATCGCCCCGGGCCTACGGAGAGATTATTGCCATTGAAAGATTTCCGAATCTCGAGATTAAGAGTATGGGTGAAGGTTTTATCTTGGGATCCTCTAAGCCATCCAAAAAACATAGAGAGGCTGCAAGAGGCGCCTGGGAGGCCTGTTTAAGAGAGATATTCTCTCTGAACTATGGCTTAATTGTCTTAGATGAGATTAATGTAGCAACACAATTAGACCTTGTTCACCCGGATAGGGTAAGAGAAATGATGTTCTTGAAACCCAGGGGTCTGCATATAATCTTAAGTGGCCGGAATGCCCACCCGGAGATGAAGGAACATGCATCGGCTGTATTTGAGATGAAGGAGATCAAGCACCCATTTCACAAAGGGATTCAGGCCAGAAAGGGGATTGAGTTTTGATTTAATAGTATAGGAAATCCCATTTTGGACGCAGATGAACGCA
>JAPVWE010000091.1 GCA_028572035.1 Desulfobacteraceae bacterium
TGGAACAGGGCCAGTGAAGGGATTTGCTGTGACCCTGAGTATGGGTATTATTGCCAGCCTTTTCACAGCTCTCTTTGTCACCAGGGTAATCTTTGACTATCTCATTATCGAACGTGGTATGAAGAAGATAAGTATTTAATTGTGCTTGTTGGATTTGCGATGTGCCATGTGAGATATGGATTTAGGAATTTAGGGATTGAGGAATTGAATTTTAGCTCACTTTAGGCACTTTAGTTCACTTTAGGCACTTGTAACTTTAGTCACTTTAGTCACTTGAAACTTTAGGCACTTTAGCTCACTTTGGCTCACTTTAGGCACTTAATCGAATGGGGTATGAATAAGACAAGTATTTAGTAGAGAGGGGAACATGGAATTTATAAGGCCAGGTATTAATATTGACTTCATTGGGCGGCGAAAGACGGCCTATCTCCTATCTGCCGCTTTTATACTACTGACTCTCCTTTTGTTACTATTTCGGGGCGGACTTAATCTTGGTGTGGATTTTGCGAGCGGTATACTCATCCAGGTGCGGTTCAGCCATCCAACAACACCAGGTGAGATCAGGGAGGCCTTAAGATCCATTGCTATGGAAGATAGTCTTATCCAGGCGTTCGGACAAAAGGGAGAGTTTGAATATCTGATAAGGGTTAGTGAAAGCGATATCGAGCTCAGCGGCCTATCTAATAGGGTCAAGAAATCTCTAGATGGTATGTTTGGTGAAAAAAATGTGGAAGTCAGGAGGGTGGAGATGGTGGGGCCAAAGGTCGGAAAAGACTTAAGAGAAAAGGCCCTTTTTGCTATCTTTTATGCACTCCTTTTTATGGTCATATATATATCCGGCAGGTTTGAATATAAGTGGACAATGAGTATCGTTATGGCAGCCTCCCTTGCCTTTGGAGTCTATATAATCTCGGAGCTGGGAATGAGCATCATCTGGCTCATTGCTGTTGCCCTCCTCATTACTATCGGCCTATGCTGGTTCCTGCGTTTAGAATACGCCCTTGGTGCCATTATTGCCCTGTTTCATGATATAATCATAACAATAGGGGCCTTTGCCCTTACTAATCGGGAAGTAACATTACCGGTTGTAGCCGCCCTCCTGACAATAGTTGGCTACTCCCTGAATGATACAATTGTTGTTTTTGATAGGATCAGGGAAAATTACAGACGTTACCGGAGTCGCGATTTTGCAGAGGTGATAAATCAGAGTATTAATGAGACCCTCAGTCGAACCCTGCTTACATCAGCAACTACCCTTATTGTTGTTGTATGCCTTTTTATCATAGGTGGTGGTGTTATCCATGATTTTGCCTTTGCCCTCTTAGTTGGTATAGTGGTTGGTACCTATTCTTCTATCTACGTAGCAAGTCCTGCCCTTCTGATCTGGAGAGGCCAACTGTGGGAAGGAGGTGCCGGTCTGAGTGGGAGGCGAGGGAAAGGAAGCTAGTTGTTCAAAGAGGAAACCCGACACGGGAAAAAGAGACGAAAGATAAGGACTATCTACTTATTGGCATGTCTCTTCTTATCTGGACTTCTTTATCTTTACATTGGTGGCCTTGGCAGCAACTATTTCAAGGTATCAATGAAGAGGCTACTTGATCCAATCCCCGTATTTAACCACATAATAATTGAGCACAATGGGACTAACAAAAGCCTCACTGCCGACCAGACTCTCCACACTCATCCCCATGACCGCCTTAAGATTGTGAAGATAGCTACATCAGTCTTCCTTAATAGGGGAATAAGGCTCTTTTCTGAGGGTTTTGATGTTAATGCCCTTTACGAGGAGATGGTCATATCAAAACTCCTTCCTGGCCAGGATATCTTTCACCACTATACCTACACGATAAGGATCAAGCACAGGAATGATTATATCGGCAAGATAGGTCTGGTAGTCTCTCCTATGCTAGAGGATTGGTTAGAAAGAGCAAACAGGATAATAGACCCTGAGAAAAGATTGGTCTTTTTGAATATGGCCATAACAGAGGAAGGGGATAATCTTCGGCTTAAGATCAGATTGGCAGATGAATATCTGGCCCTTAAGAAGTGGAAAGAGGGAGCTCATATCATCGAGGATATCATTAAAGAAAAACAAGATTTGGACTTTATGAAAAAACTTGTTGATGTCTATGAAAAGCTCCGGCAATCCAGTAAGGTCATCGCTACCTTAAAGAGAATTCTTATACAAACCCCTAAAGATCTGGAGCTCAGGCTTCGCCTCGCAGGGCTTCTCGAAAAACAGGGCAGATTACAAGAAGCTATAAAAGAATATACTGTTATTCTTCCAAGATTATCAAGGGACGAAAAGACAGTAGCCATGAAGAACATAGGGTATCTGTCATTTCAGTCCGGTCAGAAAAAAAAGGCCCTCTCCTGGTATCTTAAGGCTGCCAAATATGACAGAAAAGATCCAAACCTCTATTACAATATAGGATCAATATACGAGGAGCTGAAAAGACATGAGTTGGCCGAAAACTACCTGCGTTTGGCACTTGACTTAAGAAAGGATGATATAGAAGGCAGGTTAAGGATTGGTCAATCTTTGTCTAAAAAGGGTAGACTAAAAGAGGCCAAAACGTATGTAGAGGAGATCCTTAAAAGAGATCCTAAACATCTAGAGGCCCTCATACTTTTGGCCACCATAGCAGAAAAACAAGGTGATAAGAAGGCCTTAGAGAACATCTATAAGAAGATTTTGTCTCATGACCCGAAGAATCCAGCTATCCTTTTTAATCTTGGGGTACTGGAGACAGAGAAAGGAAATCTGAAAAAGGGTATCAGTTACCTTGAGAGATTGGTAAAGATTGACCCTAAAGATATACAGGCCAGAGAAGCCCTCTTTGATATCTATCAGAGGCAGAAAATGGGCAAACTTGCCTTCAATCAAGCAGTGGTGTTGATCAAACTTGCACCAAAAAAGATTTCCTACTATAAATATATCTTTAAGTATCTTACGGACCAGTCTGAATTTGAACAATCGGCTAAATACATGCTTGAGGGTGTAAAGGCAAATCCAAAAGATTTCCAGTTGCGACAATATCTAATTCTGGCCTACCTTAATTTGAAGAAAAATGAGTTAGCAGTAAAAGAGATGAAAAAAGCCCTCAAATTGAGACCAGATGATACTGCTCTTCTCCACCAGTTAGCTGAGATAAAGGAAGAGGCAGGTGATCTGAATGAGGCCTTACTGTCGTATAAAAAGATCCTTGATATTTCTCCAGGCGACGAAAAGGCAGAAGAGGCATATCTCAGGCTAAGGCTTAGACTATTGCATAAAGGAAAATAGGCGCCCCAAGAAGCTTCCGTGATTTTTCGTAGGAATTCAAATCCTTCTTTACAAGGAAGGGACTTTCGGGGAAAACGTTAAGGCGGTACCCAATCTGATCGGCTAGAACGAGGCCTATTCCATGGAGGCAGTGACCCTGTAGCCAGCCTTTCCAAGGGCATCCACGATTTTGCCAATACGGCGCTTCTTCAAGCGAAAGCAATAGATATTCTTTTTCCTGTCGGACTGTGGTAACATCCCCACGCTGATGATCTTTCCTCCATTGGAACTGATGATCCTCGAAACCTCCTCAAAAGCCTCTGGATCTTGGCCAAGCACGATATCAATCCTCGAACTGGATTTCAAGACCCCCATCAGTTCGATAAAGGCAGCCATGATGTCAGCGACGGTGATGATCCCTAAGAGCCCCTGACCTTCATCCACCACCGGAAGGCCCCCGATCTTATTATAGTAGATGACCCGTGCTGCATCATCAATCTCGGTATCCACTTTGACGGTAATGGGGTCTTTGATCATGACATCGTCGATGCTCAGCTCCTCGATGAGAGAGGCAACAAAGACCTGGCGCATGTCCCCCTCTGTCACCAATCCGACCAATCGCCCCTCCTCGATCACGGGAAGATGACGGATGGAATGCTTCTTCATAAGTGAAATCGCTCCTTGAATCGTCGTCTTCCGGTCGATCGTGACGAGCTCTCTTTCCATCCATTCGCCAACCTTCATAGGCTTACTCCTCAACCAGGCTCATGTGTAATGATCTTGCTAAGAATCTTTTTCTTCAATCATTATGCCTAACCACATACAATGTCAACCCCAAATAGAAACCTGCTCCTATCTATGGGTCGGGTGGCCAAGCCGTTCTGGACAGTGACCATGTCCCTAAGGGAATGAGAGGGTTTTATCAAGGGCAACTGCCTTATCTTCCGGTGCCTTTTCCATTGACACACAAACGCCTTTATCCTATTCTTCCATCACCTGAAAGGAAGTACTCATCACCTCCTACCTTATAAGCAGTACGAGGAGTGTCTAACTAACCTAAAGAGGGAGGATTTCTGAGATGCTTAAAGACCAGAGTATTTACTGGAATCCCATCCTTGAGACCCTACCCCAGGAAAAAATCCAGGCCCTCCAGCTCAAGAAGTTCAGGCGTATGGTGGAGTGGGCCTACAACAACTCCCCCTTCTACCGAAGGCGTTACAAGGAGGCAGGGCTGGAGCCAGGGGATATAAGGGGCCTTGAGGACATCGAAAAGGTACCCAAGACAGAAAAGGGGATGATGAGAGAGGTTCAGCAATATGAGCCTTTTCCCTATGGGGATATGCTGGCCGTTCCCCTTGAGCAGGTGACCGCCTTCAGACAGACAAGCGGAACTACCGGTACCCCAGTCTATCAGGCCGACACCTGGCAGGACTGGGAGTGGTGGTCAGAGTCGTGGTGCTACATCCTCTATGCCCAGGGCTACCGGGATACCGATAGGGTCTTCATCCCCTTTGGCTATAACATCTTTGTCGCCTTCTGGGCCGGTCACTATGCAGCAGAGAAACTCGGCTGTGAGGTAGTTCCCGGGGGTGTTCTGGACACCCAGGCAAGGATCCTCAAGATGCAGGAGCTCAGGTGTACTGCCTTTATGGCCACCCCTACCTATGTCCTGGGTATGGCCAATGCAGCCAGGAACAGGCTGGGGATCAACCTGGCCAAAGACCTTTCTGTCCAAAAGATCACCTGCGCTGGAGAGCCAGGGGCGAGCATTCCCACCACCAAGAGGAGGATGGAGGAGGCCTGGGGAGCCAAGGTATATGACCATATCGGGGCCACTGAGATCGGTGCATGGAGCTATGAGTGCACTGAGCAGCCAGGGGGATTGCATGTAAATGAGGCCTTCTTCATGGTAGAGATCGAGGATCTGGAGACACGGCAGATTATCACCGAGCCCGGCAAGGAGGGTAAGATGGTCATTACCGCCCTGGACCGAATCGGAAAACCCTGCATCAGGTTCGACTCCAAGGATGTAATCCGGTGGGCTAATCATCAGTGTGACTGTGGCAGGACCTTTCGACTCATCGATGGAGGGGTAGTTGGGCGCGCCGATGACATCACCAAGGTCAAGGGAGTCCTTCTGGCCCCTACAGCCATTGAGGAGGTAGTCAGGAGTATCTCAGAGCTGGGGGATGAGTACGAGGTGATCGTCAGCAAGAAAGGTGACATAGATGACATCGTCTTAAAGGTGGAGTTTCTCCCTGGAAAAGAAAGAGAAAAGGAGCCCATCCTCTCACGTCTGAAAGACCATTTGCGGGTGAAGACCAACCTGGGCTACCGGATCGAGGTCCATCCCTACGGCTCCTTGTCCCGCTACGAGGTCAAGGCCAAGAGGTTCAAGGATGTGAGGAAAAAGGGAGGTTGATATGGGTGAGTGGGATATCGAGGAAATGTATGGGCTGATTCAACGGATGCACCAGCTTGCTGATGAGTTGAAAGAGAAGGCCGGGGGGATCCAGGCGGTGGAGAG
>JAPVWE010000092.1 GCA_028572035.1 Desulfobacteraceae bacterium
TACTGCTTAATTTATTGATATCCATCATCATCTTAGTACCACATGAGCTTTAAAACGAGAGTTTTTTTCTTTCTGCCCTCTCAGCAGAAAGAAAAATATTCATTCTCTTTGCGTCCTCTGCGACTCTGCGGTGAACTATTAAACTAGAAGCAGCTAATTTCACTTATGAAATGAATTTAGAGTGAGGATACTGAATGTATAAAAATGAGGCGGGTCAGGTCTCAACCTTTGACACTGATCAAGCCCTGGCCCCTTTTCCTCCGGGAGCTTTTCGCAGACGTATTGCCTGCGGTGTTATTTCTACCAGCTCATCATCATTAATATAGGACATACACTCTTCAAGGCTCATTTCAACAGTGCTGTTGAGCACAACATTTTCATCAGAGCCTGCTGCGCGCATGTTAGTCAGCTTTTTCCCCTTGGCTGGGTTGACAACAAGGTCGTTTTCGCGGCAGTGCTCTCCCAGTATCTGACCGACATGGACGGCGATGCCGGGGCCGCAGAAGAGCTTTCCGCGCTCCTGCAAGTTGAAAAGAGCGTAGGCAACCGTGGTGCAGGTTTCTTTTACAACGAGGACGCCATTTTTGCGGTTCCTGATCTCGCCTGCATGGGGCCCGTACTCGCTAAAGACATAGTTCATGATTCCCATGCCTTTTGTAATGGTCATGAATTCCGAACGAAAGCCCAAAAGCCCCCGGGTCGGGATTTTATAAACAAGGCGCGCCGTGCCGTTTTCCTGGTGCAATTCGCTGATGTGGCCCTTGCGGGCGCCCAGTTGCTCGATCACTGCACCCATGTGCTGCTCCTCTATATCCACGGTAAGCTCCTCGTAGGGCTCCAGCAGCTTTTCTCCATCGCGCCGCATAATAACCCTGGGCCGCGTCACCTGGAGCTCATATCCCTCACGGCGCATCCGCTCTATAAGAATCGACAGGTGCAACTCTCCTCTTCCTGATACCTTGAAGCCCGATCGTCCCTCCAGTTCCTCAACGACCAGCGCCACATCGGCAAGGACCTCACGGTGCAGGCGCTGCCCAAGCTGCTGCGAGGTAACATATCTGCCTTCTTTTCCTGCAAACGGGGAATCGTTCGCTATGAAGCTCATGGAGATAGTCGGGGGGTCGATTTCCACAGGTGGCAGCGGGACAGGGTCTTCGGGATCAGTGTAGGTTACCCCTACGGTAATTTCATCCATTCCGGCAACTGCAACAATTTCGCCAACTCCAGCAGCATCTATTGCAACTTTGCAGTTTCCTTCAAAGCGGTATATCTTGGTGATGCGTGCGGGAACCAGCGAGCCGTCACGCTGGGCTATAGCAATGTCTTCATTGATATTCAGCGTTCCGGAGGTGATTTTCCCGATTCCCAGCCTCCCAAGGTAGGGAGAGTAATCAATCGAGCTGACAAGCAGCTGTAGGGGGCCGTCCGGGCTTCCTCCCGGCTGAGGTATATGCGTGATTATCATTTGGCAAAGCGGCTCCATGGAGGAGGGGTGATCGCTGATATCATTCAGCGCATAGCCGTCACGCGCGGATGCATATACTACCGGAAAATCCAGAATATCCTCCGGTGCGTTCAGCCTGACAAAGAGATCAAACACCTGATTAACTGCCCAGTCAGGCCGGGCCGTGGGCTTGTCTATCTTGTTGATTACAACGATGATGGGCAGACGCAAAACCAGCGCCTTTTTCAGCACAAAATAGGTCTGGGGCATGGGACCTTCCTGCGCATCAACAAGCAGCAGGGCACCGTCTGCCATCTTCAGCACCCGCTCAACCTGGCCGCCAAAGTCTGCATGCCCCGGCGTGTCGATAATGTTGATCAGAAAGTCCAGATAGTGAAATGAGCCGTTCTTGGATGCGATGGTAATTCCCCGCTCCCGCTCAAGATCAATGCTGTCCATAAGCCTTTCTGTAACAGTCTGATTCTCGCGGAACATGCCGCTGTGCTTGAACAGCTGGTCAACAAGGGTTGTTTTGCCGTGGTCAACGTGTGCGATAATTGCGACATTTCTTATCTTGTTCTCTTTCATCTCACGTTCTTTTCTGCATGATGCTCCCCGCGAAGTACGCCGGGGGTATCACCTGGTTACTATTGTGGTTTTTCGTTACGTGCTGTCTCGCACAGCAGGTTACCGGATAAATGCATTCATCCCATACGCCACGTGTCTGCATCCAATAAACTGCGCTTCACCAAAGTTGAGACCTGATCCTGATTTCTCACGATGCCTTTATCTGCCTTAGAAAAGAAAAGGCGACACCCTACAGAGGTGCCGCCTTTGAGAGCCGACGTTGTTATAGTATCTCTACGTCTTTGGCCTTAGGGCCTTTTTCGTTTGTCTCGATCTCAAACCGGACTCTCTGGCCTTCATTCAGGGTTTTGAATCCGGATGCATTGATGCCAGTATGATGGACGAAAAGATCCTGACCATCTTCCTGCTCAATAAAGCCGTAACCCTTCTGGTCACTGAACCACTTCACGGTTCCTTCTGCCATAGCGTTTTCCTCCTTTCAAAAGATTTTCTGCACAGCCAGGATGAACGCTTCGGCAAAATAAAAAGACCATTAAAGTTGGTGTCACAGCTCTAATGGTCTCGATAATTTCTCTTCCCAAAAACTGTCAATCCAAACTTGCTATAGGTATATTAAAACAGATTCATAGGATTGTCAAGCTTATTTTTCGTTTGAAATGAGCTAATGAAGAATTAAGGCCAAACCTCGACTATTGACAATCGCCCTGAAAACTGATTCTAATAAACCAACGCAGTAACATATTATCAACCAACCACTTAGCCATTCAAAATCAATTACCCCATCGCAAGCGGACGGGGTATGTAAAGGAATAATACTATTTTTACCCCCTCACCCTACCCCTCTCCCCAGGGAGAGGGAACTAGCGGAAACCCCGGCGCAAGCGGTGGGGTATTAAAAAACCATAATAAAGGAGAAATGAGCATGAACAAGGGAGATCTGGTCAACGAGGTAGCCAAGGTGGGCAGCACCAAAAAAGAGGCCCAGGAAGTGGTGGGGCGTTGAAAAAGAAGGATACGGTTACACTGATTGGTTTCGGAACCTTTAAGGTGGCACAAAGAAATGCCAGGAAGGGAAGAAACCCACAGACAGGCCAAGAAATGACGATCAAGGCAAAGAAGGTTCCCAAGTTTGTACTGGGCAAAGCCTTAAAGGATGCTGTAGGTTAGTTAGCATTGAAATAGGCTTTATAGAGCCCTCATTGGGAGTGATGTATCCAAATGGGGGCATTTTTAATGAATGATCAAGGATATTAAGTAGTGCCTGAACGAAAAGTCCATTCAGGCACGATTTTGGATTGCGGATTTTGGATTGAAAACATTAAGTAATTTTAACCTGTTGAAATTACCTTAGTAAAATATAAAATCATTATTCCGAGGTTTTCGGTCAAGAACTAAGTATTAGCATGTTGGGTGATAGGGCCTACAGAAGGCATTTAAGCCTTGAGTTGAATGCAACAAGAGTGTATTTGCCAGGAAACCTTGGATTAAAGGGGATATGATCTGGCAGATGTTTTCAGTTACCTCATCTAAATTCAAAAAGGGAAAGTATAAAGGAGATTCTTTCAAGGCAATGATTGGAGATACACCCAACAATCAGGAACTTCCTTTATTAGCGGCCATCTTTACCTCAATTCTGTGTATCCTTTTTGGAGCCAATGCCGTAGCCATCAAGATCAGTCTCTCTGGGTTGGGGGCATTCACAACAGCGGGACTTCGTTTCAGCATAGCCACATTGGCAATTCTTCTCTGGGCCAGAACTACCCGGCGATCCTTTATTATCAAGAAAGGGCAGGTACATCAACTGTTGATTATTTCAATGCTTTTCACTGTACAACTAGGCTTGCTCTATCTTGGGCTCAACAAAACCAACGCCTCCCGAGGGACCCTGCTGATTAATCTTCAACCTTTTTTTGTTCTTTTTCTGGCCCATTGTTTCATCCCAGGAGACCAAATCACAAAAAGGAAGATTCTGGGACTTTTCATGGGGTTTACAGGGATGGCCATGGTCTTTCTGGGGAGAAAAGGGGTAACAGCGGATATTCAAACTGGGGATTTTATGATACTCATCACTGCTTTTATATGGGCCTGCAACACGGTTTATACGAAGAAAATCATAAACGCATTTGACCCTTTTCACATTGTGCTATACCCCATGATATTCTCGGTTCCCTTCTTTTTTCTCGCAGGCCTTTTGTGGGATGGCAAAATGATAGACCATGTGAACTTAAATGTCCTGGTTGCTCTCTTGTACCAGAGTCTTGTGATGGCTTCTTTTGGTTTTGTTGCATGGTATAGTATGCTCCAAAAATATGGAGCCGTTTCACTGCATTCTTTTCATTTAAATATGCCCAAAACCGGGGTTTTGCTGGGTGGTATGGTTCTTGGAGAACCTATCACCTTCAATATTTTGCTGGCGTTAGTATTGATTGTGGCTGGAATATTGGTGGTAAACCTAAAGACCATAAAATACACACCCTTATTTCCCCCAAGAGGTGTTTAGACAGGGCCAAGATCAATCTTCCAGATTAATACTCTCCTAACATACATAAGCTCTTGAAATAATGAAGACGTGAAAATATCTTGCCCCGCAGGAAAGTCTCTTATGACTGTCACCAAAGTTCACATCATAAATTCTGTCAGCAACCATCTGGACCTCTCAAAAACCAAATCCGCCCAGGTGGTTGAATCCCTCCTAGATATCATTAAAGAGACCCTGGAGAGCGGGGAGGATGTTCTTATCAGTGGATTTGGGAAATTCTGTGTGAAAGAGAAAGGGAAACGGAGAGGAAGGAACCCTCATACAGGAGAGGATTTGATGCTGGCTGAGAAGAGGGTGGTTAGGTTTATGTGTTCGCCGGTATTGAAGGGTAAGGTGAATGGGGAGGGGTAATCTCCTGAGTTAAAAACAAGACAATATAAAAATCATGCTCAGAAGCATCAGAAAAACTCAAAAATTATTCAATATTGAAGGGATGCAGAGTGGAGAAGTAAACATAAGAACATCACAATATCTTCTATCTTTACCCAAGGATAAGCAAATTGAGGTTCTTACAGAGCATCTGGAAAATTTGAAGAGAGATTTGGCAAGATTTGCAGACCCCACTCTTAAGGACTCAAAGGGAAAAGGCGATGATATTGACAAGGCCCAATTGCAGATACTGATAGAGGTCACAGAAGGTCTGCTGTCTCATTTATAAAGACGGAGGTTCGATAGAGCCATGTCAAAAAAATATCCTGAATGCCCGCTTTATAATCACTCAAATTGTAAAGATTGCTATAACCCCAAGGTCTGTGCGATTGTCAGGGAAGACAAGGTCTGTGTCAAGAAGAGGTCAAAGGCAAAATCAAAAGAATGAAATAATAAACACTCTTCCTCTATATTTACTCTCAGATTGTTCGCCAGCGAACATTTTAACCGTTAATCTTATCCCTCAGCACCTCTGAACATTGAAAGGTGACCACTCTCCTTGCATCTATGATCGCACCTTCACCTGTTTTAGGATTCCTACCTGGGCGTTTTTTCTTATCTCTGACACAGAATTTCCCAAATCCACTGATAAGAACATCCTCCCCGCTCTCCAGGGTCTGTTTGATGATCTCAAGGAGACTTTCCACCAGGTCAGCGGATTCTCTCCTGGTGAATATTGTCCCTTTTCCTATGCCGGCCAGCTCATTGACAATATCAGATTTTGT
>JAPVWE010000093.1 GCA_028572035.1 Desulfobacteraceae bacterium
TTTAAGCACCTCGCGCCAGGGCGGGCTTTAGGCACTTTAAGTACTTTAGCTCACTTATAACTTCATTTACCTCTTCTTCAATAACACATACAGTGCACCTGCACCTCCATCACAGGGCCGGGCAGTTACAAAGGCGAGCACTATTTTTTTCAAAATTCCCCTCTTAAACCAGACCGGAAGCTCCTTCTTTATAGCCGGTTGATGGTCAACCGAGCCCAATCCCCTGCCGTGGACAATAAGCACACACCTCCGGCCCTGGTGATAGCTCTGGATTATGAAGTCATAAACAACAGCCTCTGCCTCTTTCTTTCTTAAGCCGTGCAGGTCAATATAGTCTTGGATGGAAAATTCACCTCTCTTGAGCCTTTTCATGATCTTTGGGCCCACACCAGAAACCGACCCCACCATATATTCATCGCTGAATGAAATATCCCAGGCCGCTGATTCTTTAACCAGGCATGACAGATATTCTCTCACCCTGTTACTGTGACTGGATAATTGATCGGGTAACTTCTCTTTTCTTACCGGGGATCTAATAATCTTTTTTTTATTATCCGTTAAGGGGATAACATCCTTCATAGCTATTTGAAAGAGATGATCGTCGCTCCCATCTTCTGTATTATCAGGTAGAAAACGTGATGAAACAGGCTCCCCACTTTTATCAGAATCCTTAAGATCTTCCGGCAGACCCTTAAATGGTTTATTAAAGAATGCCATGTTTTCCTCTACTCTATTTTTTACCCGATCCCTTTTTCTCTTTCCTCTCATGGTAATATAATGTAATAGAATTGACTTTTTATTTGCTTTCAAATAAATAGAATAGATTTAAGATAATTTGATGATTCCAAAATCGCCTGTGCGATCATTCTATTTATTTATAGCAAAATTGAAACAACTTTAAAAGAAAAAACCAGTGGCAAGGATAGATGACCATAATATGGCCTTGGAGATAGCAAAGAAGGAATTAAGCAAACGGAATCCACTTCATTTTTGCCGGTTAAGTGGTGCCCTCTGTATACAAGAAGGTGGTTCAACCAGTATCAGGCTCATGTTTTTGAATCGGATGATTACTATAAGCTGGCCGGATCTGCTATTCTGTGAAGATTCAAATGAAGAGATCCCGATAAAAAAGAAAATCCTGATCCTCCACTACCTGAATGGTTCTAAGATACAGGATCTGACCGGGGAGTTGATTACCTATCAGGATATCCCTTCTGCCAGATTCTACTTAGACGCCTTCAATAGAAGGGTCAAATACCCCTTTATCAACACCTTTGGTGACCAGCCTGATCAATTACCTCTTGTGGCCAAGGAGCTCTTTGGGGCCACTATATCATCTGTTGGAGATATCTCTGTTTTGATTGAGGCCTTACCCAAGATACCTATTACCCTTGTAATCTGGAAAGGAGATGAAGAATTCTCTTCTGATGGAACAATCCTTTTTGATAGCTCAATTAAAGATATGCTCTCTGCCGAGGATATTTCTGAGCTAACCAGTATGGTTGTGTATCCCCTAATAGCAAAGGGCAGATAGTGTCGTAGGCAGAATGCAGTAGGCAGTGATGAATAACGAGCTATAAGCAACCAGCAACGAGTAACACTATCATGAAAATCGCCATTAGCGGCAAAGGGGGTGTGGGCAAAACAACATTTGCCGCCTTCCTGATAAAATCTTTGCAACTGAAAGGTAAATCGGTGCTGGCCATTGACTCCGATCCTGATGCAAATCTCGCCCAGGCCCTGGGTGCAAAAAACGCATCTGAGATAACACCTATCTCTGAAATGAAATCCCTCATTGAGGAGAGGACCGAGACAAAGATTGGCACTATGGGAGGCTTGTTCAAGATGAACCCCAAGGTAAGCGATTTACCAGAAAAACTCTCTGTAGACGTCGATGGAGTAAGGCTGATGGTCTTGGGAGGGGTAAAGGGGGCAGAAGGTGGCTGTATCTGCCCTCAAAGTGTTCTTTTGAAGGTCCTTGTCACCCATTTAATCCTCGCCAGAGACGAGGTTGTGGTTTTGGATATGGAGGCCGGTCTGGAACACTTAGGCAGGGGAACAGCACGGGCTGTTGATAAGATGATCGTGGTTGTTGAACCAGGAACCAGGAGCATAGAAACTGCTCGCCAGATAAAAAGGTTGTCTGATGAGTTGGGAATCAAAGATCTGCTAATTGTTGGAAATAAGATCAGGTCCGAAAAGGACAAGGATTTCTTGCTCAAGAATATGAACACTTTTGACTTCCTGGGTTTCTTACCCTTCAATGAAAGTATTATTCAGGCAGATTTAGATGGCAGACCACCTTATGACAAGGATCCTGAGGACCTCAAACTTGTTACTCAGATGATCCAGGGATATTTTGAATGAAGATTGAATCTTTAGAAGACATAAGAAAGGATCTTATAGTGGAAAAAAGGGTCCACATTTTTAATGCAGGCCCCGCAGCACTCCCTATATCGGTTTTAAAAGAAGTACAGGAGCACTTTCTCAATTTCCGCGGATCGGGCATGTCAATAACTGAAATAAGTCACCGCTCAACTTTGTTCGAGGAGGTTATCAATGATGCAATTGACAGGACAAGGCGATTGTTAAAACTAAGCAATGATTACCATGTGCTCTTTATCCAGGGAGGCGCAAGCTTGCAATTCTGTATGATTCCCATGAACCTTGCCCTTCCCGGTAGACCACTGACCTACATAAATACCGGTGTCTGGTCTACAAAGGCCATTAGAGAGGCCCAGATTCAGGGAAAGGATGTCAGGGTCATTCCTACGTCAGAGGATAGAGATTTCTCCTCTCTCCCCACTGATTTCACAGCGGACAGGCAAGCATCGTATCTCCATCTTACCTCCAACAACACCATAAGGGGAACCCAGTGGCAACACTTTCCTGATGGAAAAGGTATTCCTCTCATCTCAGATATGTCTTCTGATTTCATGAGCCGTCCTGTTGATGTAAAACCATTTGGACTGATATATGCAGGTGCCCAGAAAAATCTTGGCCCATCAGGGATAGCCATGGTAATAATCAGGGAAGATATGCTAAAAAGGGTTCCGGGTAGCCTACCAACCATGTTAAAATACACAACCTATAGGGACAACAAATCTCTCTTTAACACCCCCCCAACATTCGCCATTTATATCATCGCTCTGGTGCTTGAGTGGCTGGAGGAAACAATAGGGGGATTGAAAGAAATGGAGAAGATAAATAAGGAAAAGGCCTCCTTGATCTATGAAGTGATAGATAAGAGCGAGATTTATCAGGGTATAGCAGAGGCCAAAAGTCGTTCCATAATGAATGTTACCTTCCGCTTGCCTGATAAAGAATTAGAACAGGGGTTTCTTGCTGAGGCCAGAAAAAATGGATTTGAAGGCCTTAGAGGGCATCGGTCTGTAGGTGGCTGTCGGGCCTCTCTCTACAATGCTGTTACCATAGACAGTGTAAAGAGACTGGTTGCCTTTATGAGAGAATTCGAAGAGAAATCGTAATATTCATCGCAGAGACGCAGAGGACGCAGAGATAAATGATTTTCCCTTTGCCGTTGGGAGGACGTCAAAGGGAAACAGTTCAGTCCCGCTGAAAGCGGGACGATAGGACCATTTGAGGTTTGCAGCCTTAGTCAGATGTTCGTAATGAATGGTAAATATTTAAAGAGTTTCTATCCCCACCATGGATGAGTCTTTTTGCTTTCCGCCCTCCCTGCCCTGTGGAATGCGAAGCCTATTCCTCTGGGGTCAGCGGAAAGCAAAAAATAACTAAATCTCAGCGATCTTTGCGTCTCTGCGGTGAACACCTATGAAAAATCTATCTAAAGAAGATGATGAAAAGAAAGAAAATAGCAGAGTTAATCGAGTCAAGTGATTTTGGGTTAGAAGTGACTCTTATGGGCTGGGTAAGGACGAGGAGAGACTCAAAAGGAGGGTTCTCTTTTCTCGAAATAAATGATGGCTCTACCATAAAGAATATCCAGGTATTGGCTCAAGGCACATTGGTTAATTACACCCAAGAGATCTTAAAACTGACAACTGGCTGCTCAGTTATTGTTAAAGGAATCTTAGTTGAATCACCTGGGAAGGGACAAAAGGTTGAGGTTCAGGCCACAGAAGTAACGGTAGTTGGCTGGGCTGATCCCGAGACATATCCATTACAGAAAAAGAGGCACTCCTTTGAACATCTTAGAACAATAGCCCATTTAAGGCCAAGGACAAATACCTTCGGGGCAGTGGCCAGGATCAGGAATGCTATGAGCTATGCCATCCACAGCTTTTTTCAGGACAGGGGTTTTATATATGTTCATTCCCCGATCATTAGCGGTAGCAACTGTGAGGGTGCTGGTGATATGTTCAATGTAACTGCCCTTGACCTCCAAAGAGTCCCAAGTAAGGATGGTAAGGTCGACTTTACGGAAGATTTTTTTGGTAAACCAGCCAATTTGACGGTCAGCGGGCAGTTAGAGGCAGAGGTATTCGCCCTTGCCTTAGGTAACGTGTACACCTTTGGTCCAACTTTCAGGGCAGAAGATTCAAACACCTCCAGACACCTGGCAGAGTTCTGGATGATAGAGCCTGAGATGGCATTCTGCGATCTCAAGGAAAACATAGACCTGGCAGAAGAATTCATTAGAAGCATCCTTGCCTCTGTTTTAAGAAACTGCGGGGATGATATGGCATTCCTCAATCGTTTTGTTGATAAAGATCTTATGGCCACCGTAGATAATGTTATTAACAAGTCCTTTGAGCAACTTACCTATACAGAGGCAATAGAGATACTATCTAAGGCCAGGAAAGGATTTGAATTTCCCGTAGAGTGGGGAAAAGATATCCAGTCAGAACACGAACGGTACCTCTGTGAGGTAGTATTCAAAAGGCCAGTGGCGGTAACTGATTATCCAAAAGAGATAAAACCCTTTTACATGAAGGTAAACAAAGATGGCAGGACAGTAAAGGCCATGGATATTCTTCTCCCAAGGATTGGCGAGATTATTGGAGGCAGTCAGAGGGAAGATGATTATGAAACCTTGCTAAACAGGATAAAAGAGACGAACCTGGACCCTGCTGACTACTGGTGGTACCTGGACCTCAGAAAGTATGGTACCGTTATCCACTCTGGTTTTGGTCTTGGCTTTGAGCGCCTTATCCAGTTTGTAACCGGGCTTGCCAATATCAGGGATGTAATCCCCTTTCCCAGAACACCTAAAAACCTTGAGTTTTAAGTGCTGACTACTCGTTACTGGTTACTGGTTTTAAACAGGAAAAAAGGGACGAAAACGAGCAACCAGCAACCAGTAATGAGAAACGAGGGTCATGGACTTACCATTTGAACCACCAAGAATCTATACGGTCACTGCCCTGACCGCCGAGATAAAATCATTGCTTGAAGAAGAGTTTGATTTTGTCTGGGTAGAAGGGGAAATTTCAAACTTTGCCTGCCCTTCCTCTGGGCACTATTACATGAGCCTTAAGGATGAAAATGCCCAGATCAAGGCTGTTATGTTCAAGATGCAGGCACATTATCTTAAGTTTATACCAGAGGATGGGATGAAGTTCATTGCAAGGGGCAGAATAGGTGTATATGAACCCAGGGGAGAATATCAGATTATTCTTGACTACTTAGAGCCTCTGGGTATAGGTGCACTTGCCGCGGCATTTGAACAGGTCAAAAACAAACTATCCCTTGAAGGATTGTTTGATGAGGAGAAGAAAAG
>JAPVWE010000094.1 GCA_028572035.1 Desulfobacteraceae bacterium
CAGAGCATTTGCAGATCCCAAGGGGCTTTGTGGAGCAAACCCCAAATATTTGACCACTGCAGAACACGGTGGAATTTCCTTTGAGATATCGCCTTTCAGAAACACTCATTACCCTATTAACCATCAATGCCTCAACTTTTGAACGTTACCAAGATATTAGGTCCCATTAGGTTGAGTTTATCTAACAGGGCGAGCCATTTATGGATGGCTGAAAGAACTCCCTGTCAGAAAGTAAACTTCTAACAGGGTAATAATAAGCCCGAGCGCTGTTTGTAGCCCTGTTTAAATCTTCTGACAGGCTTTAGTTTCCAGCAGGAGAGGAACTTATCGCCTCAACCTCAAATTCGCTTAAGTCTTGGGGTAAGTTACCAAAAACAATCATAAGAGGAATAGAAGAGTTGGGAGGGATATTTGTATTCATCTTATTCTTGCCAAACTTATCCCTCAGCCGATTATCTACCTCTTCCATGGACAGGGATAATAGCTCCTTATCACTAATCGGGTTACCAGCATATACGATCTTGCTCTTAACTGCCTTACCTTTGGAATCCAGGATATTGGATCTGATCCTGATAAAACTTCTCTTATCTGGGTACATGTTTGTTACCAAACCTTTAACCACAAAGAGCTTACCTGCCTTCTTGGAATTCACAAAAGAACCATTCAAATCTTTAAAGGATAGTCTCTTGTTTCCCATGTCAAAGGCCTGCTCTTTGGATAGGGGTGTCTTAAATAAAGGAAAAGATTCTGGGAGGAAATCTGGTTTAAACCGAACCAAGGCATATCCACCTCCAGCTATTATAAGAACGATTAACAAAATTGTGATCCATAATCTTGATCTGCGCCTCTTTTTAACAATCGGGCGAGGCTCGACTGGCTCTTCTATCTCCTCTACCTCCTCTACCCTTTCCACTTCCTTTTGGGTTGTAATCTCTTGTTCAACCCGGGCTGCCCTATCCATTGCCTCATCGGTATCTGGGCCTTCCTCTTCCACCCTCTTTATAGCGCCTGAGTCTAAATGGGATAATTCTTCAAAAGAGATTGCTTGTATCTCCTCCTCTTCCTCTTCGATCTCTTCCACTTCCCCACCAATCTCCATCTCTTCCTCACCAACCCCCTCCTCAACCTCTTCGGCAAAGGTTTTTTCAAGATCCGAGAGCAGATCCTCCTGTTTAAAGATCTCTTCTGCGGCTAATTCCTCTGTCTGTTCCAATTCCTCTGCGGGGGCTTCTTCAATCTGTAGCTCTCGCTCAGGCGGGAAGGCAGTAAATACATGTTTACACCTGGAGCATCTAACCTTTGAGCCAGTTTCTTTCAGGAGATTTTCGTCAAGGTTAAATTTGACATGACATTTCTCACATTCAATTATCATGTTTATTCTCCTTACAATTAACCCTTTATTTCTAAGCTAAGGATATCGGGTAGACCTGCTGCCGGATCTCTCCCTCTGGAGTTATTTTGCTATTCTACAATTTCTAAACAAAAGACATTCTTAGATCTAAAATGTGGTTAATAGAGAAAAAATATTGAATATTCGAACAAATGTCAACTAATATTCATAAGTTAATTATATATGCAAAAGTAGTTGTGATCTCAGTCCATTGAAATATCTCAATATAAAACCCTTTCTACATATTTTACTGTATCCCTAAAGGTTTTCTCCTTGACAATAAAAGGTGCTGTAGCTTATATCTTTCGCTAAAATTTACGTAACTGTTCAGGTAGCCACCAAGTCACCAAGACACAAAGATATAGACCTGCCTGCCATCGCTCTCGCTCAGGCGAGGCGGGCGGGTATGAGTTTTGCCCCCTTATCTGAAAAGGAAGAACGCATTGCAGGAAAGATAGTAGATGCGGTCCCGAATGCTTTCGGGATACATAAAACATAGGGTATTAAAAGAATAATTCTGTAATCTTAGTGCCTTGGTGTCTTAGTGGCTGAATATTTACAATAATTTTAGTCTGTAAGATAATCTATAAAAGAGGTTTTTAGATGGAGAAGGCATTAAGAACAGCTAAGATAGAATCCTATATTATATCCCTCGTGGAGAAGTTCCCCATCCTGTCCTATTACACCACCTCCAGAGGTTGGTCTTTCTTGATAAGCTGGGGACACCGGTTGGCTGGATTGACACTCATTGGGTATATGTTCGCTCATATCTATACGTTATCCCTGTTATTTACCCCTGCAACCTTTGATGCGGATATGAAATTGTTACATAATTTTGTCTTTTCCTTTCTTGAATGGGCCCTCGTTGTCCCTCTTTTATTTCATTCCTTGAATGGTGGAAGATTAATCCTTTATGAGCTCTTTCATATGAGAGAAGATGAAATAGTGATGCGCTCGATGATTATCATTGGCCTTGTCTACATCTTAATAGTTGGGTTTTTCTTTGTAGAGGAAAGTCAGCAGATATCAGTTGCTCTATTCTGGCCGATCACTGTTGCTATAAGCCTTATTGCCTTTTTCATTGTTCTTAACAAGATCTGGAGGACCGGTAATTCTATCCTTTGGAAACTCCAGAGGATCACCGGTGCATTTATGATTCCTATGCTATTGGGTCACATGCTATTTATGCATATGAATTATCTGACAGGCCATGATAGTGGAACCATTTTATTAAGAATGCAGAACCCCTTTATAAGAGGGATGGATCTTGTTTTTATCACGCTCCTGCTTTTTCATGCAGGATATGGCGTATTCAGTATCGTTGCCGATTATATAAAGCCAGGTCCCATACTCAGATCTTTAGCGGTCCTTGTTATTATTGTTATGGCTATATCAGCCTTTTTTGGTATCAGGCTTATTGTAGCCTTGTAGAGGAGAGGGCAATGGGAAAAACATTGACTATAGATTCTACCCTCAGGTGTGATGTTCTGGTTATTGGCGCTGGTGGTGCAGGCCTGAGGGTAGCCGCTGCTATTTGCGAGCAGATACCAGCGAAAAAGATAGTAGCCCTTACAAAGGTAACCAGTCCGCAAAAGTCCCATACAACTACAGCCCAGGGAGGCATGGCCGCAGTTGATCCAAAAGACCCCGTAGACAGACCGATATTTCACATGTTTGATACCTGGAAGGGTTCAGATTGTTCTGCCGACCAAAATGTGATTAAGAAGGTCTGTGATATGGGCTGGGAAGAGGTGGTCTGGCTTGAGAAACATGGCATGCATTTCAGCAGGACAGAGCAAGGGAGGATTGCTAAAAGACCATTTGGCGGTCATATGTTGAACTTTGGTGAGGAAAAGGCCTTTAGGGCCTGTTATGAAGCAGACCGAACCGGAAAAGGCATTATGGACACTGTCTGGGCTGAGTCCCTTAGATATGGGGTCAACTTTATTGGTCAGTGTATAACAACAGAACTACTCCTTAAAGATGGCACATGTATTGGTGCCATTATCTTCAGGTATCCTGAGGGTAAATTCTTGGCTATCCTGGCAAAGGCAACGATTATGGCCACAGGTGGTAATACCAGGATGTATCAGGTTAGCAGCAATTGTCGAGGAAATACCGGAGATGGCCTTGCTCTTGCACTTAATGCAGGGCTCCCGGTAATGGATCTCGAGGCAGTCCAGTTCCACCCCACAGGGATGGTAGGTCCTGGTATCCTGGCCAGCGAGGCACTGAGAGGAGAGGGAGCTATTCTCAGAAATAAGGACGAGGAACCCTTTATGGAGCGCTATGCGCCTATGGCAAAGGATCTTGCCCCAAGAGATCTCATCTCCAGGGCAGTTGTCCAGGAGATGAGGGAAGGTAGAGGTCTTTTTCACGAGGGTCATAATGCACCCCATGTGTGGCTGGATTTGAGGCACCTTCCTAAAGAGGTTCACGAGAAAAAAATACAGGAGGTATGTTCCTTTTTTAAACGATTTGTTGGTGTTGACCCGGAAAAGGATCTCTGTCCTGTTACCCCAACGGCCCACTACCAGATGGGGGGGATACCTACCAATGAATTTGGCGAGGTTCAAATAGATACCCAAAACATTGTCCCCGGTCTTTTTGCCTGCGGAGAGGTTGCTGCCGCTTCCCTGCATGGCCTCAACAGGCTTGGAACAAATTCCCTATTGGAGTTGATAACCATGGGCAGGGTTACCGGGGAAAGGGTTGTTGAATACCTAAGAGATGCCAAAAAGCCGGAAGGCCTTTCTCTTGACGCCGGGCGTATCGTTTTTGACCAATTTTCCACCTATCTTGATGCCCGGGGAAAGGAAAAATATGGCCAGATCAGGGATACATTACGGAATCTTATGATGGAAAAGGTAGGTATATTCAGGACAGAGGAATCCTTGTTGGAAGCTATCGAAAGTCTAAGAGAATTGAAGGAAAGGGCAATGCATATACCAATAGGGACAACATCCCTGAAAGCGAATCAAGATCTCTGGCAGATATGGGAACTTAATAATCTGATAGCGGTTTCTATGGTCATTGCCCAGGGAGCACTAATAAGGAAGGAGTCAAGGGGGGGGCATTTCAGAGAGGATTATCCAGAAAGGAGCAATGAGTTTAATTATCACACCCTTGTTTCTATGCCTGAATTTGATAAGCTCACCTTTGGCAAAAGACCCATAGACATGAGTATGTTTGAGGCCAAAGGGGAGCGTTTTGAGTTGTTTGACTATATAAAAAGAGAGTATTGATCTTTTGTAAAGAGGAGACTGATGTCTAAATCCTATACTATCACGTTGGAGATAAACAGGTACGATCCTGATACCACACTCTCGTGGATTCAGACCTACCATGTAAAGGTTGGTGGTATCCTTCGGTTTGTAGATGTCTTGCGCAAGATTAACGATGAACAGGATCCAACCCTGGCCTGGGCCTCTTCGTGTGAACATGCACAATGTGGCAGTTGCGGGATAATGGTTAACGGCAAACCCCTTCTTGCCTGTGAGCTCTTAGTCAGAGATGCGGTAGAACTTTTTCATACCCATACATTCAAATTAAGGCCCTTAACCATAGCCCCAGTTTTGAGGGATCTGGTTGTAGACCTGGAGGAGGCCTATGCTAGGGTTCATAAGGCCAAACCATATCTTATCAGGCCGGCCCCTCCTCAGCCAGAGGGGGATGAATATCGGATTTCCCCGGAGACACTTGATATCTATTCTGAGGCTACCCGGTGTATTAACTGTTTTTGCTGTGCGGCTGCCTGTATCAGTACCCACCGTCACTTCCTCGGCCCAAATGTCACAATGGCCAATATAGTTCGCCTTATGGATCAGAGGGAGACGGCAAAGGAAGAAAGGATGGATATGTTATACAGGGAAGATGGTGTTTACAGGTGTCATACATCCAGGGCCTGTTCCTTTGTCTGCCCAAAAGATATAGATATATCCCACTTTCTCGCCCTCGGGAAGGAAGGCAAGTTTTAAAGTGCCTAAAGTGAACTAAAATGAACTAAAGTTACAGATAGGGTTGTTTAAGGTTTACCCCGTTAAGTAATTGCAAATTAGTCCGCAGAGGATGTACAAAATAAACCTGAAATAGAAAAGTAACCAGAGCTCGTTAGCAGAACATACTTCATGGGGTGAACATTTGAACTTTAGGCATTTTAGGCACTTTAGCTCACTTTAGTCACTTCTTTAGGGGAGGTAGTTATCAGCAGAAAACCTGAGGTACGGGTTAACGAGCGAATCAGGGCCAGGACAGTCAGATTAATCTCAGCAGATGGAGGGCAGATTGGGATTGTCTCCATTGA
>JAPVWE010000095.1 GCA_028572035.1 Desulfobacteraceae bacterium
ATCGATATCTGGGGGAGAAACATTGCCGGATACAAGCGAAACACATGGGATAAGATGAAGATGGATGATTGCGCTCAGTGCCATACGCAAAAGGGAAAGGAAAACAACAACGCCTGTTTTGTATGTCATAAATAGGGATAGGGAACATGGAATTTAGCAGAAGGAATTTTATCAAATTTGCCGTGGGAGGATTAGGAGGAACCCTTTTGTCTCCCCTCCCCTGGAAGCTTATGGATGATATAGCCATATGGACCCAGAACTGGTCATGGGTACCGGTGCCGGCCAAAGGGAAGTTTTCTACGATAAGCTCCGTGTGTACGCTCTGCTCCGGTGCCTGCGGTATCCAGGTCAGGAAGGTTGGTAACAGGGCAGTAATGATAGAAGGAAGTAATGAATATCCAGTAAATCAAGGAGGAATATGCCCGCTGGGTATGGCAGGTCTCCAGATTCTCTACAATGAGGGTATCAGGTGGAAGGCACCTGTGAAAAGGGTCGGTCCAAGGGGGTCCAAAAGGTGGAAAGAGATATCCTGGGCTGAGGCCATAGGTGAGTTGGCCACCAGGATAAAAGGATTAAGGGATACAGGCAGTCCGGAAAAACTGGCAGCTATTGATGGAAATCAGTCCCGCTCTACCATGGCCCTTCTCGTTAAAAGACTGCTCGATGCTGTTGGAAGCCCTAACTACATGGTTATGCCACGAGAAGAAGATACCTTTGCTATGGCAACATTCCTTATGCAGGGAGGCAAAGGCCCCACAGCGTTTGATCTGGAGAATTCCGATTTTATCGTGAGTTTTGGCTGCGGCCTTTTTGATGGATGGGGAGCCCCTGGAAGAATGCTGAGCGCCTGGGGGGAGTGGGCCAGAAGCAGAAATAAAACCTCTATCATACAGATTGATCCACGTGCCTCAAATACCGCATCAAAGGCAGATCAATGGCTTGCCCCATTTCCCGGAACAGAGGCAGCCCTGGCACTGGGAATTGCTCACGTCATTATCAAGGAAAGGCTCTACAATAGAGAATTCATCCAGAATCACACCCTTGGTTTCACTGACTGGTTTGATGCACAGGGGATTAAACACAAGGGATTTTCGAGAATTGTTCTGGAGAAGTACTCTCCCCAGAATGTAGCGGGTATAACAGGAATAGGCAGGAGTATAATTACTGAGGTGGCCAGAAAGTTTGCATCAGCAAAGGCCCCTATTGCCCTTGCTGGAAGGGGGAAAGGAAGCTTGCCTGGCAGTTTGTATGAATCTATGGCTGTACATGCCCTTAATGCACTGACAGGAAGAGTAAATAGAAAGGGAGGGGTTCTCATACCAGATGATCTTCCTTTGGCCTCATGGTCAGATGTAGAATATGATCCAGTGGCAATGGCTGGCCTTACAAAAGAAAGGGTGGATCGTGCCGGAACTCCACGGTATCCTTTTACCGGGAGCCTCATACAGAAGTTCACAGAGGCGATCAATAGCGGTCATGACTCCCCTATTGATACCCTTCTCCTGTGTTCAGCAAATCCTGCCCATACCATTCCAGACAGCCAGAATTTTATCGATGCAATGGCCAAGATACCCTTTATCGTGAGCTTCTCTCCGTTTATGGATGAAACCTCTATGATGGCAGACCTGATCCTTCCTGATCATACCCATCTTGAGAAGATGGTTGATATTGTATGGCCAACCGGGATTCAGTACCCCCTCTATGCCCTTTCTCAGCCGGTGGTGCCACCACTGTACAGGACAAAACACAGTGGGGATGTGATCATCTCCCTGGCAAAAGGGATAGGCGGAGCAGTTGCCGGCTCTTTTCAGTGGGCTCATTTTGAAGAGGCCTTAAAGGCCCGGGTCAGGGGGCTTTATGATTCAGGAAAGGGGCGGATTACCCATAATGAATCTGAACCGGTCTGGAAAGGCTTGGCCACAGGAGGCAGCGTGAGCTCACCATATTCATCCTTTAAGACAATGTGGGAGGATATTAAGGAACATGGATGCTGGTATATCCCTTTTCATTCCTTTGGAAACTGGTCAGATGTTTTTCATACGCAAAGTAAGAAATTTGAGTTTTTCTCCACCAAAATAGAAATGGCCCTTAAGGCCTATTCAAAAGAAAAATCCCTTGATGATGCCATCTCACAGTTGGGCATAGGCTCCAGGGGGGATGAGGTTTATATGCCCCACTATGAGGAGATACGTTCAAGTGCTAATGAGAAAGAATATCCCTTGCTACTTCATCCCGTTGAATTGATAAACCTGGCAAGTGGCTGGATAGGAAATCCACCATTCTTGAATAAAACACTCTTTGATCATCAGCTGAGAAAAGATGATCTCTTTGTGGAACTTAATCCAAGGACAGCATCGAGGTATGGTTTAAAGGAAGGCTCAAAGGCAATTGTAAGCTCCCCCAAGGGCGAGTTAAGGGTAAGGGTTCATCTCTTTGATGGGGCTATGCCTGATGTTATCTTTATCCCGGTTGGCCTTGGACATACTGCCTATGATAAATACCTAAAGGGAAAGGGTGTCAATCCTCATGAGATCATTGACCCGGTTGAGGATCCCTTAAGTGGGCAACCGGTCTGGTGGAATACCAGGGTTAAGGTGGCAAGGATATGAGTGACTGGTCAGGGTGTAACGGGGATACGAGGGCTCTTGAGGCAAAAGGATAGACAATGAAGAAGGAAGACAGTACACAGGGCACGAGATACGGGATGGTTATTGACTTAGATACATGTACTGGCTGTGGTGTATGCAGTGTTGCCTGTGCCTCTGAAAATAATGTTTCGGTACTGTATGATGAATCGGATAAGACGAGAAATATAACCTGGATGCAGATCTACATGGTGACGAATGGAAAAGGGTTTCCAAAAACCGAGGTCGGCTATATCCCCAGGCCATGTATGCAATGCGATAATCCCCCCTGCGTACCCGTTTGCCCGCCAACAGCAACCAGAAGAGATCCAAACACGGGGATAGTAAGCCAGATCTATACAAGGTGTATAGGCTGTAGATACTGTATGGCTGCATGTCCCTATCACGCAAGGAGTTTCAACTGGTTTGATCCCTCTTTTCCTGAAGGCATGGACAGATACCTCTCTCCGGAGGTTTCTCCCAGGATGAGAGGTGTGGTAGAGAAGTGTAGCTTCTGCCACCACAGGCTCATGAGGGCCAAGGCAAAGGCATACGCAGACGGGAGAAGAGATTTGAAAGAGGATGAATATATCCCTGCCTGTGTCGAGGCCTGCCCGACAAAGGCCATAACCTTTGGTGACCTCAATAACCCAAAGCATACGGTTTATGCGCTTATCAAGAGCCCGGATGCCTTCAGATTGCTTGAGAGACTTGATACCGAACCCAAGGTATACTATAGGAGTACCAAGGACTGGGTGAGGCGCATGGCAGATAACTATTTGGCCGGGGAGTTTAAAGGAAGGGGTTAAAGAGTTGGAGGAAGAAAGATGGATTTGGCCTTGATCCCCAACGGTGTTCAACGATGCTCGCTCAAGGCATTTGTGCCATGGTTACTTTTGTGGCTCCTTATTGTGGCCTGGGGCCTGCTGTCAGCATTTTTGGTTCTCTTTAAGGGACTGAACCAGACAAATATGAATCACTATTTTGCCTTTGGCCTGTGGATCGTATTTGATCTCTCCGTGATCGCCCTTGGTGCAGGCGCATTTTTCACAGGATTCCTGACCTATATCATTGGCAAGGAGGAACTTACGGCCATTATCAACGCAGCTGTTGTTATAGGCTTCATCTGTTATTCGGCTGCCATTGCCATGCTGGGGATAGATATCGGACAGCCATTGCGGGGCTGGTTTATTTTCTGGCATGCCAATGTCCATTCCATGTTGACCGAGGTCTCTTTTTGTATCACCGTCTATCTCGGTGTACTGACTATTGAATATCTCCCTTTGATACTGTCCAACAGAAAGCTAAATGAGGTTAGGGAATTTAATATCTTTGGCAGTAACCTTCACCACGCAGTGGCCCTCTTTGCTGCTGCGGGAACATTTCTCTCCTTCTTTCATCAAGGTTCATTGGGAGGCATGTTTGGGGTGCTTTTTGCTCGTCCTTTTGCCTTCAGAGAAGGTTTCTCTATATGGCCATGGACCTTCTTTCTCTTTATCCTTTCCTCTATTGCGGCAGGCCCATCCTTTACCCTGCTCTGTGTATGGATTGTCCAGAAAGTGACAGGAAAAGAACTGGTCAAAAGGAGTGTTTTTACCATGCTGGCCAAGATCTCAGGCTGGCTCCTTGCCACCTATGTTATTCTCAAGATTGTGGACACGATTAGCTGGGTCTATGGGGTTGTGCCCCGGGCCGGACTGTCCTTTATGGATTTTTATGAGGGCACATATGGAGTCTGGCTCATAATTGCTGAGATCGGGATTTTTGGCATTATTCCGGCAATCATCCTGATCACCCCTCGGTTGAGGGAGAGAAATGGCCTTCTTATTACAGGCGCCTTGATGAATATTACTGGTATAGTGCTTAACAGGTTTGTCTTTACTATTCAGACCCTGGCCGTACCAGTCATGCCATTTGATAAGTTCATGAGTTATTTTCCAACATGGCAGGAGTGGGGCATTGCAATTGGTTCTATCGGCTATGGAATCCTTGTATTCTCTCTGTCGTATAGATACCTACCCCTCTTTCCGCAGGAAGCTGAACTGAACCCGGTTACGGTTTTGGGTAAGGCTGTAACGGATTCCGGGGTAGTGAAAAGGGGCTGACATGTTTCCTTTTGTTTTTGAATGGGGTTGGGATGCAGGTCGTCTTATCTTTATGGGGCTTGTTTATCTTGTTCTTGGTGTCATCTCCCTCGGCCTGCTCTATGCATTTGTAAAGACATGGCTAGCGCTGAGGGATGAGGATAGTCAATAAAGGTAGGCTGTAATACTTCACCGCAAAGTCGCAGAGGGCGCGGAGGGTTATCTTTTTTTTGCTTTTCGCTGAGAGGCCGAAAAGCAAAAAGACCCAGCCAAGGCGGATTATTCTTCTAATTCGTTCACAATTCGCACTATGCCGTCTCTCATAAGGGGCACATTGAGATTCAAGAGTAGTCCCAATTTAAGGCCAGATAATCTAAGGTATGTCCCCGGTTAAATCGGCAAAGCCGTTTCCCAAAGGGAAAATTTAACTGGGCAAGCAAAAGCTGGGCCTTATTCACCCGGTTAAATAAGATTTGAACAGCACAAGATCTTTATTGTGCTGCTCAAATCTTAGCTTGAGATCTTTGCTATAAGCCCATATAGAATCTCATATCCCTCTCAGTTTGCAATACATAAATATAGTGCATTGGACCTCAAGCTATTTAACTGGGTAAATCGGCTCAATCTTATCGCATGACTTCAATTCAAGTATAATTGCGTTTTCAACTGCTACATCCAGCCTGTAGCCACAATCCAGATCTATCCCCTTATACTGGACAGCTAAAGGCTTCTGTCTTTCCAATGATAGGTCTCCGAGACTCAGCTCGTGGCATATGCATTCTTCGTACTTGCCCTGTTAAATTTCACCCAATAGATCATCTTATGCTCTTATTGACTTTAATCTGGAAACCTCACGATTCTGCAAAAGGGAGATATTTAACAGGGTGAGATTCAAGC
The DNA here is from genome assembly GCA_028572035.1 of Desulfobacteraceae bacterium. GTDB lineage: Bacteria > Desulfobacterota > DSM-4660 > Desulfatiglandales > B25-G16 > JABXJZ01. The sequence goes on from JAPVWE010000095.1 coordinate 5,606, forward strand.
AAACC
>JAPVWE010000096.1 GCA_028572035.1 Desulfobacteraceae bacterium
AGGTATGCTGATACCCTTCGATTCACTTCCAGGGCACACATTAATTTAAGCGGGGAGGAGCAAGATCCTGGAACAGTGGAGATTGGTTACTATGTCAAAGAAAATGACGAGGGAGACGATTTTGTTCTTTATCGGAGTGAAGGACCGGTGTTCGAGGAGGCCTTTCCAGCTGAGGAAGAGGCCGGCGGGTTGGTGCTATGCGAGAGATTGGTGTCGGTGGATTTCAGCTATCATGAAGAAAATGGCGAGGTTCGCGAGAGCTGGGATTCTGCATCAGATGCATTTAAAGATAAGTTACCGAAAATGGTTTCTATTTCACTGGAGTTTGTTAACGACTCCGACCCTGAGGCGCCATTTAGATTCATGACAAGTGTCGCATTTCCAATAGAGCAGGAATATTCATGGTAAACCCTGTTAGAAAATATAAACGAGACTTTAGACCCCACTCAAACTTATTGGTTTTTTTACCGCGCTATAAGTGGCGAGGGTTTTTTTCTGACAGGGTAAAGCTACTTAGGGACAACAGGGGCATGGCCTTGATCCTGACGATTCTGATCATAAGCCTGATTGTGGCTTTGACGCTCCAGTTCAATACATCAATGCGGTCTAACCTGCACGCGGCTGCAAATCTCCGTGATGGCATCAAACTCGGTTGTATCGCCAGGTCAGGATTTAATGGCGCACTTGCGGTTCTGTATGAAGACGCCTCTTCAGGAAATGTAGATACCCTGCGTGAGACATGGGCACACGCAGGGATCATTTCCGGAAGTTCTGCTTACTTGTTTGATGAGGGCCGGTTTCTCATTGAAATTGCAGACCTTTCGGGAAGAATTCAGATCAATCAACTGGTGGAGCAGAACGGTAATTACAATGATACCCAAAAAGGCCTGCTTATGCGATTCTTGGGTTCCCCAGAATTCGATCTTGATCCCGAAGAGGTGAAAAATATTGTAGATGCCATAAAAGATTGGATCGACCCAGACAATGACATGACCGATTTTGGTGCGGAAGATTCCTATTATAGGGCATTGGAGACGCCTTACCCTTGCAAAAATGCGCCCTTTGAATTCCTGGAGGAGCTGCTTCTTGTCAGAGGCGTCACCAAGGAGCTCTTTTACGGCACAGAGGAAAGACCTGGGATCTCGCTCTATCTGAGCACTTATGGAGACGGCAAGATCAATATCAACACGGCAGCTCCTTTGGTATTGAGGGCCCTTTCGGATCAGATAGACGAAGATCTGGCCGAGGATATAGTTGCATACCGTGAGGACGAAGATAATGATCTGTCTGATTCCACATGGTACAAGAGGGTTCCAGGGATGGGTGATGTGAGCATCCCAGATAGTTTGCTAACCATCTCAAGCAAATATTTTGAGATTACATCAGAAGGTCTCAAGGGATCCATGAGTAAGCGGACTAAGGGTGTGGTGGAAAGGAAAGAGGGAAAACTCCAGGTTTTGTCTTGGAAAGTAGAGTAGAGCTATGGCAGGAAAGACGCTCGGAATTGACATAGATAGTGATTCAGTTACAGCTGTCCAGGTAGAAGAAGGACTTAGAGGTTACTATGTAACAGGGTGCGAAAGGGTTATGATCGAAGAGGCAGGGGGTCTGGATGGAGCACTTAAGACGCTGAGCGAGCAAACAGATCTCAAGGCTGATAGGTTTATCAGCTCGATTCCCGGGGAACATGTATCGTATCGGAATCTCCAGATGCCTTTTACGGACACGAAGAAGATCAGACACACCATAGCCTTTGAACTTGAGACAATGGTTCCTTTTCCAATTGAGGACCTAATAGTTGATTTCACCATCATTGATCAGTCGGATCAAAGTGAAATCCTTGCTGCCTCGGTAAGGCGAAGATATATCTCTGAATATCTCACCCACCTCCAGAGCCATGGAATTGATCCGGACATCATGGATGTCAGGGGCGTGCCCATGGTCTTATGGTTGTTAAGGCAGGAGGGAATACCTGACAACGGGCTTCTCTTGGAGATGGGCCTGAAGATAAACACAATGGTCCTTTATCTCAACAGACGTATAGGCTTGATCAGGACCCTTCCTTTCAGTGATGGTCTTATCGCACAGACCATGTCAAATGCACCAACCGGTAACTATGGGGGAACCCGGGCAGCTGAGCACGTTGAATCCTGTCTTTCCATATTTTGTACAGATATTCAAAATACACTCCATACATATGGATGCCAGAGTAATAGGGAGGTAATGCCAGAAAAGGTCTTTGTCACGGGCAGCGGGAGTCTTTACCCGGATACAGAGAGCCTCCTGGAACGATTTCTTGATATTCCGGTTGAAAGGATCAATGTGATAAAGGATAAAAGGGTTCATATGGGCGAAGATGTAGCTTTGCTCTGGAATCCTGGTATAATGGACAGCGCCCTTGCCGTTGCCCTCCGGGACAATAAGCAGGGCCTGGGTTTTAATTTCAGAAGAGATGAATTTGAGATCAGAAAGCGCTATTTCAGGCTCAAGAAGGAGATTCAAAAGGCCGCTGTCTTCTTATTGGTCATTCTGTCTCTTTTAACCGCTGACTTAGGTGTGGATTATTATTTCCTGAAAAAACGTTACAGCATGCTGGATAAACAGATAACAGGGATTTTCAGGCAAACATTTCCTGATGTAAAAAGGATTGTAGATCCAGTCCACCAGATGAGGGTGAAGATAAATGAGATCAAAAAATCAGCCCTTTCCCTTCCTGGGATCAGTGGGGACCGGAAGGTCCTTGACCTGTTAAGGGATATTTCCTTTAGGGTTCCTGGGTCTCTGGATGTAAAGGTGACCAGGATGGTGGTTGATCCGGAGGGAGTGCAGGTCAAGGGAGAAACAGATACATTTAACACCGTGGACATTATTAAGAAAGGACTTGAACCCTCAGAGTACTTTAGTGCAGTTACCATTAGTTCTGCCAATCTTGACCGATCTGGCAAACGAGTTAAATTTGAAATTAAGTTGCAGAGGGCAAAGTAGAGCAATCTCTCCAACACTACTACAAATACGATCATGAAGCTTGCAAGACGTGAAAAATATTTTGTATCGGCTGCGGCACTATTTATAGCAATTTTCTTCCTACTTCAGTTTCTCATCGGTCCCTTCTTTGAAAACAGAAGGAGGGTTCAAAGGGGTGTCAGGGCAAAAGAAGAGGGATTAAAAGAGATTGTAGGGCTGAGCTCTGAGTATCATAGATATCAGAAGGGTTCTCAAGACATAAAGCAGATCCTTGCCAGGCGAAAGAAGGGATTTACCCTCTTCTCATTTCTTGAAGAGGCAGCAGGTGATGCAAATGTCAAGACCCATATCAAGTATATGAAACCCTCCATTTCGGCAACCCCTGGCACTTATAAAGAATCACTGGTTGAGATGAAATTGGAAGCAATTACTCTACAACAGTTAATTGGCTACCTTTCTAAAATCGAATCACCGGATAATGTTGTAAGCATAAAACGTATCTCAATTAATGAAAACAAGAAGAAATCTGGCTACTTAGATGCCGTTTTGCAGGTGTTGACCTTCAGGTCATAGAAGTTGCTGCTATGAGACAGTTCATATCGAAAAACAAAAAATGGTTCGGCTATACAGTTTACTGTATTATCGTAACAGTTGGCCTTTTGTATTATCGTTTTCCTTCAGACGTCCTGAGGGATTATGTACAGATAAGGGCAAATAACTTAAATACCCCGCTCTTTCTTTCGATTGAGCGGATGAAACCCTGGCCCCCTTTTGGTCTGAGATTGGGGCAAACCGAGGTTTCACTCAAAGACAAACCTGACATAAAGCTTTTCAGGGCTGATAGCCTTTTGGTCAGAGCTGAAGTATGGCCATTCTTTAAGGGAAAGGGTAAGTATTGCTTTGAGTGCCTCGCCTATGGAGGTGATCTAAAAGGTTGTATCAGTTTCAAAGAGAACAGCATAAAAGCCCCGTTTAATACAAAGATTGAATTAAAGAATATTCGAATTGGCAATTATAAGTATCTAAAATATTCTATTGGCAGGCATATTGATGGAATTCTTCGGGGAACCGTTTACTACAGCGGAGAGCACAAGAAGCTGATGGATGGCGCCGGGGAGGCCAATCTGACATTGCTGGACGGTCGGGTTGAACTTGTGTTGCCCATTTTGACTTTAGGGTCCATTGAATTCAATGAGGTTAAGATCGATATGGCTCTCAAGAAACAAAAGATAAACCTTGTGCGTTTCGAACTAAACGGCCCCAAGTTAAAGGGTACCCTATCAGGAACCATAAGCCTGAAAAGAAGATTTGCGAAAAGCACTCTTGAGCTAAAAGGAACGATTAAGCCGTTTTCATCATTTTTCAAAAACGCTGAAGGTGTCTCCCGTGCCATGAAGCTTTTCAAACAAAGGCTGAGAAAGGGAGCACTTACCTTTATTATCCACGGAACCCTTGGAGAGCCTAAAATCAAGTTTACCTAAATTTATGAAAACTATACTAAAGCATTACCAGACCATTTTCAATCTTCTTGCCTTAGCCGTGATTATCTTTCTTGGCGTGGATCTTTTCTATATGATCATCAGGGTACAGCTCAGGCAGGTTGATACCAAAAAAGTCGTTATGCACCGTGCACCGGGCTTTGAGCGGGACCATAGTCTGCCTTCGAGGGATTATCAAGCCATCATTGACAGGAATATCTTTGGCTCCATAGGAAGGGAGACTGAAGAGGCAGAGACAGAAGAAAGAAAAGAGATTGAGACCCTTCTTGAGCCAACTTCCTTAAAAATCGCCCTCCTCGGTACGGTTGTCGGCGATCAACAAAGCACTCTTGCGGTTATCAAGGACAAAGGTAAAAAGAGACAGGATCTTTACAGAGAGGGGGATACTGTTCAAGGGGCTGTCATCAGGAAGATCTTAAGGGGAAAAGTGATCCTCCGGGTTGGGGGTAAAGATGAAATCCTGACAATAGAGGAAAGCGCTGCATCAAGAAGTGAAAAGGAATATCCAGTATCAAAACCTATCCGGAAAAGGACTACGAAAGGGCGTACCATAATGGTAAGCCGCTCAGAGATGCAAGAATCTCTTAAGAACATTCATGAGCTATTATCTCAGGCAAGGATAAGACCTTACTTCAGGGATGGCAAGGCAGACGGTTTAGCAATTTCTAATATTAAGCCCGGTTCCTTTTTTTCAAAATTAGGATTGAAGAATGGTGACATTGTTCAAGGAATAGATGGAAGAGATATCAGGAGCCCGGATGATGTGCTTGAGGTTTACGAAAGATTGAAATCAGGATCTCATGTGGAATTACAGATAAAAAGAAGTGGTGAGCAGAAAACAATAGATTACAGATTCAAGTGAGAGGCTGATGTATACATCCTATTTTGGCTTTACAGAGAACCCTTTCAATCTAACGCCAGATCCACGATACCTGTTTCTGAGCCCTTACCACAAGGAGGCCCTCGACCATCTCCTTTACGGAATAAACGAACGAAAGGGATTTATTGCCATTACCGGGGGCATTGGTACGGGCAAGACTACCCTCTGCCGGGCCCTCCTTGGTCAGTTAGACGATTCTATAAAGAGTGCCCTGATACTCAATTCATTTATCACAGAGAACGAAC
>JAPVWE010000097.1 GCA_028572035.1 Desulfobacteraceae bacterium
CATGATGGTCAGGAATTTATTTATGTTCTTGAAGGCACCATGGAGGTTCGCCTGGGCGAAGAGGTTCATCTTCTTGAACCAGGTGATGCCATATATTATGACTCGATTGTCCCACATTTAGTGAAATGTGGTGGGCAAGATAAGACAAAAATTCTGGCTGTACTTTACGCTGAATGATAAGAGACACGGTTTTGACTGACAACAATAGTGTATGGTTGAATTCGGGAACCTTTGATTGGTAAGACAATGATCGCATTTGACCTAAGGTGTTCTAATGGGCATAGCTTTGAAGGTTGGTTCAAAGACCTTGAATCATTTAACGAGCAAGATTCCCAGGGGATGGTTACATGCCCCTCTTGTAGGAGTACAAATATAACGAGAGTACTCTCTCCAGTAGCTATCAAGAGTAGGCAAGGAGAAGAAAAGCCAACAGAGGTTGAGCCTGATTATCAAAAACTCGCCAAGGGCATGATGGAGTACATAAGGAATAATTTTGACGATGTGGGAGCCGATTTTTCAAAGGAGGCCCTGAAAATGCATTACGGCGTAGCAAAAAAAAGAAATATAAGGGGCTCCGCCACAGGAAAAGAAGAGGAAACTCTAAAAGATGAGGGGATTAAGTTTTTCAAGATCCCTTCTATTAAGCCTAAAGATGGTGACGATTAATAGGTTCTTCCTCCGTCAAAGCTATCTATCTTCCCATAAAGCACCTGATCTCGTTACTCGCTTCAAGCCGGCAATTTTAAACTTTAGGCACTTTAGGCCTGCCCGTCCCGCTCTACGGGACGAGGCGGGCGGGCACTTTTAACTTTAGGCACTTTTAACCCTGGCCCAGACCTGGTTTATGAGCTTATTGGTTTGATTCTAAGGTTCAGACTTGACCTATATGCTTCACAGGCTCACTCAATCCCGTCGCACCTCCCGATCCCGTCTCGGTCTCGGGACGGGGAGGGCGGGCTTTAGGCACTTCTTTTGCTATGGGTATGATTGATATTACCGGAAAGAAGGTTCTTTTGAGAGAGGCACTGGCTTCAGGGCGAATAATCCTCTCACCGGAGACAGTTAAAAAGATAAGAGAGAATCAGATCAAGAAAGGAGACCCTCTGGTGGTTGCTGAAATAGCAGCCATGAAAGCTGCCAAAGAGACCTATCTCTTGATTCCCCATTGCCATCAGATCCCGTTAAATATGGTTGAGTTGAATTTTTCTATCGGGAACAATTTTGTCGAGGCCAACTGTCTGGTAAAGGCTGAGGCTATGACCGGTGTAGAAATGGAGGCCCTGGTAGGTACCTCAATAGCCCTTACTACCATCTGGGATATGGTCAAATACCTTGAGAAAGATAAAGATGGTCAGTATCCATCGACCCGGATTTCCGATATCAAGGTCATCAAAAAGCTCAAAAAAGCCGCCTCCTACTCTTAATAGCAATCACTTGGATCACCGGCAATTTTTTCCAGGGCATGATTGAGGGCTGGCAAGATAACATTCAAATTCTCCCTTGCACCATCAGGGCTTCCTGGTACATTTATGATCAGAGAGCTTCCCCTTACCCCAACCATTGCCCGTGAAAGCATGGCGTGAGGAGTTTTCCTTAGGCTCACAGCCCTCATGGCCTCGGCCATACCAGGTATCTGGTATTTGATTACCTTGAGCATTGCCTCAGGGGTTACATCAGTTGGACTTACCCCGGTGCCTCCTGTTGTCACAATCAACCTGAGACCATCTTCGTCAACCCACTCTACTAAACACTCCGCAATCTTTTCATGGTCATCAGGGACAGTACCCTGCTTCTCAACTGTGTAACCAGCCCTGGTCAATATCTCAGCAACCAAGGGACCAGATTTATCCTTTCTCTGGCCCCTAAATCCCTTATCACTAATAGTTAATACCCCGGCCTTTATCATCATAAACCATCTCTATTTTCCTTCTTCCTTAGAGGCATCTATTATTTTCTCTGCCAGTTGAGGTGGAACCTCTTCATAATGGGACAGTTTCATCTGGAAATTACCCCTGCCAGCTGTCATTGATGTCAGATCAAAGGCATATCGCAAAACCTCAGCCATAGGTACCTCGGCCTTTATAATCTGGTGTTTTCCATCACTATCCATGCCTAAAACCCTTCCTCTCCTGCCATTAAGATCACCTATTACATCTCCCATAACATCTTCTGGAACGGTGATTTCCATACTCATAATCGGTTCTAAAAGAATAGGCGTGGCCTCTTGGACAGCTTTCTTGAAACACATGGAAGCCGCAATCTTAAAGGCCATTTCAGAAGAATCAACCTCATGAGATTTTCCGTCAAAAAACCGGATCTTCACATCTACAACCGGATGTCCTGCCAGAACCCCACGTCTCATAGCCTCTATTATTCCCTTCTCAACGGCTGGAACAAAATTCCTGGGTACATTCATTCCTGTTAACGCCTGGTCAAACACAAACCCCTCCCCTCTTTTCAGGGGAAAGACATCAAAATGCACTTCGGCAAACTGGCCCCGTCCTCCAGTCTGTTTCTTATGCCTGTAGATTATCTTTTCTCTCGCACTTCTGACCGTCTCTCTATAAGGAACCTTGGGTGTCTTAAGATTGATTTCAACTCCGAATTTTCTCTTTAGTTTATCCCTGGTATGCTCAAGATGAATCTGGCCTGTGCCAGACAGAATAATCTCTGAGGTTGATTGATCTCTGTCTACCTTAAGGGTGAGATCTTCCTCCATCAATCTGGCCAGGGAAGAGTAGACTTTATCCTCATTCTCTTTTTCTCTGGCCTCTATAGCGAAAGAAATGGTCGGCAAAAAAGGCTCGGCTGGCTTGAATACGATTGGGCTGTCCTCCTGAGAAAAGGTATCGCCGGTTGTGGTCTCTTTTAGCTTAGCTACAGCTGCTATAACGCCGACACTAGCCTCATTAATTGGTGATTGCTTTTTACCTTGGATCGATAACAACTGGCCTAACCTTTCTTTGGCCTTTTTTGTTGAATTGAAGATGGTGGACTCTGAGTCTATCTTTCCGGACATGACCTTGAAAAGATTGAGTTTCCCTGCAAAAGGGTCTGCCAAGGTCTTGAAGACAAGAGCTGAAAATGGGGCCTCATCAACGGCATCAAATTCCACTTTCTCTTCACTGTCCACCTTATGACCTTTCACCTTTCCTCTATCAACAGGAAAGGGTAAAGATTGATCGATAATATCCAAAAGTTGTTTTACACCTATATTAAGGATGGCAGATCCAGGAACAACAGGCACCACAATCCCAGATTTCACACCCTCAATAAAGGTATCTTCTATCTCTTGTGGAGTGAGTTCCTGTCCTTCAAGATATTTTTCCATAATATCATCATTGGCCTCGACAATATTTTCCATTATTTTCTCACGCCATTTATCTACTATCTCGGCCATCGAATCCGGGATATCCCCATCCTTAAATGAGCCGGTCGCATCATTTCCATACAGATGGGCCTTCAGCCGTATCAGGTTTACAAGGCCACTAAAGTCACTTTCTGATCCAACTGGAAGGTATATGGGTGTTGCATTTATTGAGAATATCCTTTCAACTTCCTCCAAGACCTTATAAAAGTCAGCTCTTTCCCTGTCCAGTTTGTTAATAAATATAAGCCGGGGTAAATCATATTCCTCTGAAAAGGCCCATACCTTTTCAGTGCCTACCTTGATACCGTCAACAGCATCAATAACAACAACAGTCCCTTCGGCTGCCTGAAGACATATCTTGGTGTCAGAAAGGAAATCATTTTCGCCCGGCGTATCTATAAGATTGAACCTCATATTTTTCCAGTTATAAGGATGAAAGGCTGTGCCGAGGCTGACCTTTCTCTTAATCTCTTCCGGCTCAAAATCCATGATGGAGGCACCATCATCTACTTTTCCCAATCGTTTTGTCGCCTTGGCGTTGAAAAGAATGGCCTCTGCCAGTGATGTTTTTCCGCAGCCACTATGGCCTATCAACCCTATGTTTCTGATTTGATCAACTTTTTTTGTCATACAATCTCCTCACTTATTTAATGATAGTAAACACTTAGTAACGTCAAAAAGTTGAGGCCTAATTGTTCTTTAGGCCACATGATAAACATTCAATGTAGACGTTCACAGGTTCAGGGTTCACCGTTCAGGGTTCAGATGAAGGTGGAATTTCCTTTGAGATATCGCCTTTCAGAAACACTCATTACCCTATTAACCATCAATGCCTCAACTTTTGAACGTTATCAATTTATTAGACCATCAGGTTTTCCAAACTTCACTTGTTTGAAATAGGGGTTGGTCTTAATGAGTATCTACAAGTTGCTTTTTACGACCGCTCATTTGGAGAGACAGCTGTTGATGTTGGTGGGACAAAAAATTTATTCTGTAGTTATCAGGGAAAACGGGCAAATTCTGAGAATAATTATTGAATCTTCGAACTGAGTAGCCAAAACTGAACTACTAGTCTTATGAGGGGCCGGGACAACTGATGTATGGTTGAAATATGGTGGCACCTTGGCTCCATAATGATTTTCAGGTGGGAAAAGTATAGACTTGTATCAGTATAGGAAAGTTTTTAGGCTTTTCAATTCTTTCCAATCATAGCAGTAATCGTTAGTCTTAGGCGAAATTCGTATACGCATAATCCCACGTTCCTTAGCAGACAGCCCTTTCCCTTCTTTTACTCCCTCCACATGATCTTGTGCCAACACTTTTTTTGACAACTACATATGTATAATTTAGCTTTAGTTTATTTAATTTAGAAAATGTATTTGACAAATATTGATTTATATGCATAATTATATATAAGTTTTTGAGAGAAAGTATTATAGAGAAGAAGTAGAGGGTCATTTGGGTCATAATGCCGTAAAAGAGATCAGAGGGAGACTTCTGATGGGCAAGGCAGAGCTTGCCAGAAAAGCAGGGGTTTCACCATTGACCATTGACAGAATTGAAAAAGGAGAGAACTGTCGGATGGAGACCAAAAGAAAGATTATATTAGCCCTCGGATATGACCTCTCTGACAAAGACAAGTTTTTTGCTGAGGACTAACGATCGCTGAAACTTGGATTAAGTAGGATCTTCCCCTATTAATAGCCATATGGAGGAAAAGGAGAATCTAATGGAAGAAGGTCAAAGGTCATTACAAATTACAGGCGCTTTCATCAGATTTATACTAACAGGTGAAGAATCATTGATTGAACATTTTACTCGTGAGGAATTGGAAGCAAATCTATCGAAACACCAGGCAGAAAAAGGCCAGCCTGTCTACGAGGTCATAGAAAAAAGAGTTGCTGAATTAAGAGAAATAGAGCGATACAAAAGAGAGACAGAAGAAAAATGGCAAAATAGAATAATTGGGTTTATCTCAGGTCTAATTGCAGCTCTCATAATAGTTTTATTGAGAAAATATCTCTTTTCCTCCTAACAACCCATTTGAGATAACTGTCTATACAAACGCAAAAACAATCCATACTGGTGGTCTCCCGCTGGGACCATTCATAGGAAGATAGCCCCTTGATTCTGTTGAGTATGATCAAGATGCTTTGCCTTGGTTCCATAATGTTTTTCAGGTGGGAAAAGTACAGATTTGTTTTG
>JAPVWE010000098.1 GCA_028572035.1 Desulfobacteraceae bacterium
CTGCAGAACACGGTGGAATTTCCTTTGAGATATCGCCTTTCAGAAACACTCATTACCCTATTAACCATCAATGCCTCAACTTTTGAACGTTACCAAATGATTTTGCCCTTCAAGCACCAAACGAATCATCCATCGTCTTTAGAGTCATTTCCTCGGCGGTTGCCAGAAGGTAAAATGCTGGAGATTCGGTCCAAGCCCCAGTGTTCACGTACCTGATACCATTAAAGACCCTCTCCTCTGGGTAGTGAGTATGGCCACAAGTGACCCCCTCATATCCATTTTCCATGGCACAATTCACCGCGTTACTCATTACATTTTTGCGGAGAACCTTGTAGAAGATCTCCCATTTCTTAGCATAATGGGCCACGTGCACTGGTCTTGCCCCCAATTTTACCCTCAAATCATGCATCAGCTTGAAGGCCTTCATGAATGCTTGGTTCTTGGGCATGATCTCATCGAAATCATGTCCATGGGCGATTAAGAGTCTGTGTTCTATGGTGTAGAGACGCTCAAAATGTACTTTCCCGAACCCTCTTGGGATATAGCCAATGTCATGATTTCCCTCTACCCAAACGACCCTCTGGCGGTAAGAGACCTGCTCAATAAGATCCAGAATCCGCTGGTGTGCCGACTTCAATTTTGCGTAAGGGTTGTCGATGATGTCGCCGTTCAGGATAAGTTCATAATCTTCAGAAATACTTCTGAGAAAACGCTCAAAGTCTTGATATAGAAAGTATCGAGATCCTATATGCAAGTCGCTGACAATGATCGCATTCATTTTAGATAGGGATGATGGATTCAAATGATGAAAGAATTACTTGTCTTTATATGTCCTTGTTTAGCCCAGATTTGTTGTGTAACTTAAGATTCTTGGAATTGCAAGAGCCTATTGAAGATATAATTGGACGGAAAAGTCTTCGGGATACTGCTTATCAACATAGAGACAGTCGGAGAAAGGAGGGAGCCAAGAGTCTGAATAGTCCGTATACTGTGCTTGGCAACCCCAATCAAGGGGTTATGACTCTTGCCATAGTCAGAACCCACAATCCACAAGATATCATTGAAGACTTGATTCTGAACTGAACCTCATCAAATTTTGGAGACTGGGGTTAAATCAGGGGTAAAATGTGGAGATTCAAAACATATAGGATAAAAAAGGCAGGGCCATTGGCGGCACCGCCCATCAGGGATTAAAAACACCCGTGAACGATTAGAACTTCCCATACACCATCCAGGTGTATTTAAGTTTGTGGGATGAGTCAGATCACCTCCATGGCCTCTGTCGCTCGCATGCAATGCTGGACATCCGGTGGAACATAGAGTACGTCACCCTGCTTGAGATTCGCCTCCTTGTTATCAACCTCGCCGATGCCCTTGCCACTTAGGACAAAAAACTCATGTTCCCAGGGGTGGCTGTGATTGGGGCCTTGTCCACCCCGTTCAATGGAAAGCACTCGCATATTAAAATTGGGAGCACCGTCCTTTTCTGTAATTAAATGTCGCATGGAAGCTCCCTTTGCCCCATCTATTTCGACTTTTTCTGGTTCCTGATCCAGATAATGAATGTGTTTCATGTTTAGCCTCCCTTTTCATTCATTTATTCTGAAAAGCTACAGCATGGGTTTGCTTCCCTTATAGATGAAGGCAGTATAGGATAGAGGCAATTCTGTGTCAATGGGAAAGCCATCGCATGTTTACTATGTATCTTGACAACTAAATGAAAGATAGATAGCCTAACAAAAGGAGGTGAAAGGTCAAAGCTACAAAAAATCCTTTAACTTCAATAAGTTGTAAGAATTACGAAACGTTTAATTATGAAAGGAGTTAAGAGATGAGAAAGAAAGTAACTGTTATTGGGTCCGGAAACGTAGGTGCAACTACTGCCATGAGGGTAGCCGAAAAAGAATTGGCAGATGTTGTATTGATAGATATCCTTGAAGGGGTGCCGGCTGGAAAGGCACTCGATCTTGCTGAGGCCGCGCCTATAGAATCCCATGATTCAAGGATTACTGGAGTAACCAATGACTACTCTCATGCAAAAGAGTCAGACATAGTCATTGTAACAGCAGGCATTCCCAGAAAGCCAGGAATGAGCAGGGATGACCTTCTCACAACCAATGCAGGTATTGTGGGATCAGTTGTTAAGGAGATTTCGACTGTTGCACCTGATTCTATTTTAATTATTGTAAGCAATCCCTTAGATGCCATGTGCCATGTTGCTTTCGAGACAAGCGGTTTCGATAAAAAGAAGGTTATTGGTATGGCAGGAGTTCTCGACTCTGCCAGGTTCAGGGCATTTATTGCAATGGAACTCAATGTTTCTGTTGAGAATACCCATGCCTTTGTGCTCGGTGCCCATGGCGATACCATGGTCCCTCTTCCCAGGTATTCCACTGTAGCAGGCATACCTGTAACTGAGCTCATGTCAGCTGAAAGAATTGAGGCTATTGTTGAAAGAACCAGAAAAGGAGGAGGTGAGATTGTAAGCTTGTTAAAAACAGGGAGCGCCTATTATGCCCCTGCATCTGCGGTTATGGAAATGGCTGAGGCGATTTTGAAGGACAAAAAGAAGATCCTTCCCTGTGTTGCCTACCTGCAAGGTGAATATGGGATAAATAACCTATTTATTGGTGTACCGGTAAAACTCGGTTCAGCTGGGATTGAGGAGATAATAGAGATAAAGCTTACAGAACAAGAGAATGAGGCCCTTCAGAGGTCAGCCAAGGCAGTTCAGGGCCTTGTAGATGATTTAAAGAGGCTCGGCTAACTTCTCCACCTGTTGGAAGTGCCTAAAGTTAACGACTTGCTCGCTCCAGCCAAAATCAAAAATGGACCAAAGTCAGGGTGATTTTCTTTGACTAAGTTCAGGCCCGCCTGCCTCGCAGTGGCAGGCGGGCTTGGCGAGCGGGCAGGCACTTTATGCGCCTGGGGCGCATTTAGCTCACTTTAGACACTCACAACCATCTTTGGATAATAGCGATGAAGATAATTAGAGAAAGTCTGGCTGAGGGTGCCAAAAGGTCTCAAGGGGTGGCAATTGTTATTGATGTCTTTAGGGCATTTACATCAACTCCCCTATTTTTTCATCTTGGAGCCCAAAAGGTAATCTTTGTGTACAATCCAGATGAGGCCCTTTCTCTTAAATCAAATCATGATGATATAGTCTTGGCAGGCGAGGTTGACGAGCAACTGATTCCTGGTTTTGATCTCGGAAATTCTCCATCAGAACTCATTAAGAAACCCAAGGATTTTCTTGAGGGCAAGATAGTGGTTCAAAGGACCACATCTGGGGTTAAAGGTGTGCTAGGCGCAGTTGGCCAGGCTGAGGTAGTTATTCTCGGTAGTTATGTAATGGCTAAGGCTATCTCCAGATATATACTTTCTCAAAATCCTCTTCCTGAGGTTGTAACGATGGTAGCCATGGGGTCCCGGGCTATTGCCAGGGCACCGGAGGATGAAGGATGTGCTGACTACTTAGAGCATCTTCTCACAGGAAGCCAATACAATCATCTTGAGACCTTAAGGAATATTATATTTGATGAGGCTGCCCAGAAGTTCATAAGGGGGGATAAGATCTATCTTCCGAGAGAAGATCCCCTCTTTTGTTTACAGAGGGATCTATTTGATTTTGTCTTAATAGCAGGCGAAGAAAATGGCTTGGTGACGGTAATATGTAGAAAGTCATAAGTGAGCTAAAGTACCTAAAGTAAATGCGTTGCTTAGCTTCAACCAGAATTAAAGGTCAAGATGATTCACTTCCTTAACTTTGGGCACTTTTAACCTATAATTTGGTGTTTTCAAATAAGGATGTAAGCTATGGATCAGGATTCATTAAGCAAGGAAGATGTTTATGACGTTATCATCATAGGTGGTGGGCCGGCAGGTCTTACAGCTGGCATGTATACAGCTAGGGCAAGGCTTTCTACTGTATTGATTGAGAAATTAGGTATCGGTGGCCAGGCTTCCATTACAGACAGGATAGAGAATTATCCAGGTTTTGTTGAAGGAATTTCTGGTCCAGAGCTTGTTCATACTATGGAAGAACAAGCCAGATCCTTTGGTATGAGGATAGTTTTCGGTGAGGTGACTAGGGTTGAATGTAGCGAGGAGAGTAGTATCAAGAAGGTTTTTGTAAATGACGAACCTGAACCTTACCAATGCCTATCCCTTATCATTGCTGCGGGTCATGAACAGAGAAAACTCGGTGTACCAGGTGAAAAAGAATATACTGGCAAAGGTGTTTCCTATTGTGCTACCTGTGATGGCGCCTTTTTTAAGGACCTTGCTATTGCGGTAGTAGGTGGTGGCGATGTGGCACTTGAAGAGGCTCTATTCTTAACCAGGTTTGCAAAGAAGATTTATGTTATTCACAGAAGAGATAGACTACGGGGAACAAAGATCCTTCAGGAAAGGGCCTTTAACAATAACAAGATAGAATTTGTCTTTGATTCAGTTGTGGATGAAATTTTTGGTCAGATGATGGTCGATGGGGTGAAGGTACGAAATCTCAAGACAGGGGAAAGGAAGGATCTGGAGGTAAATGGGGTCTTTGTATTTGTTGGCTGGATCCCAGGTCTTTCCTTTCTTGGTAACACAGTTAAAAGAAGTGAAGATGGCTATATTATAGCAGATAAAGAGATGGAAACATCGAGGGAAGGGGTCTTTGCCTGTGGTGATTGTCGCAAAAAGAACCTGAGGCAGATTGTGACTGCCTGTGGAGATGGTGCTACAGCTGCCTTTTCTGCCCAGCATTACGTAGAAAGGATAAAGGGGGAGGAGTACGTCTGACAAAGAAGGAGGAAAGGCGAGGCCCTCTTTCTAATAGGTAAATGGTGGAGCTGAGGGGGATCGAACCCCTGACCTCATGACTGCCAGTCATGCGCTCTCCCATCTGAGCTACAGCCCCTTTTCAGTAGCAAATACCAGATAGAATTTCGGGTGTCAATATTTTAATGCGAGGTTAATAAACCGTTGAGGGCGGCCTTTCTCATGGCAATCGAGGAGCGTAGATGTGAGGCCGCTTAGCAGAGTGAGGCTTTTGAGATGGTGTTGACTCTGTTACCTTAAATAGGGTAAAAGTAGATTACTTGCCAATTAGGAAATCATTAATCATAACTCAAGAGAGGAGATGGGAAATGAATGATCTCATGAAAGATACCTCGAAAAAGCCGATTAAGATCCAGGATCTTACTTTCAGGGATGGTCATCAATCACTACTGGCCACCAGGATGCGGACTGAAGACATGATTCCTATTGCTGAAAAAATGGATGAGATAGGTTTCTGGTCCATGGAGGTGTGGGGAGGAGCAACCTTCGATACCATGCACCGCTTTTTGGCTGAAGACCCCTGGGAGCGACCACGAACACTTAAAAAATATATAAAGAAAATCTTTGAAGACTTGATATCTGGAAGCTGTGCATACTTTCCAGTCAACAAATTTGAAATAACAATAAGGAAGAGCTAAAAATTTTCTAAATCTTATGAAAAGTGTTCCAAGAATATTTAAAATGTAACTTGCAATCTGTTTTATTTTTAAATAAATAATT
>JAPVWE010000099.1 GCA_028572035.1 Desulfobacteraceae bacterium
TCCCTTTATTACATGTGGCAGGCCTGCAACGGTCAACACTACGGTATCTGAACAAGCGGCCACCATTTGATTCACAATACCGATAATATCACGAAATTCTCTGGCCATCTTATTTTCAGGTACAATCCCTGCGCCTACCTCGTTGGATACCACTATAATGGATTGTGGAATCTTTTGCATCGATTCCACTAAGGCCTCCGCCTTGGATAGAATCTGTTCCTCTGTTTCGCCATGCATTAACAGGTTGCTTACCCATAGGGTCAGACAATCTATCAGGATAACCTCGTAATTGGTTTTTAAAGAGGCCAGGGTTTCGGTAATTTTTGTCGGCTCCTCTATCGTTTTCCAATCAGGACCTCGAGCCTCTCTATGCCTTGAGATACGCCGTTTCATCTCATCGTCAAGCGCCTGACTGGTAGCCAAAAACACCTTTTGCCTAAAATGTCTATTTGCATAATCAAGGGCAAAACTGCTCTTCCCGCTTCTACAACCACCAATTACTAGAATTGTCTCTTTCATGGCAAAAACTATAGATATTGTGTTTATCATTATTTTAATTCGGTTAATTATGTTAACAAGTATTATCTTGCCTTTCTATTTAATTTCTTAACATCATCTTGAATATCAACTTACACTTCCTTGCCTGAAACCAAACCGATAAAAAATCCCCTGATCAATAATATCCATCCAGGGATTTCCCTTTCTTATCCTCAAGATCTTCTGGATAACTTCAATCCGCGGCAGAGATTGCTTCGTCGCTAACGCTCCTCGCAATGACAGTTCTTACGCAATCTATTTTGTGCTCCCCTTAGTGTATGAAGGTTTGTGGTTTTTTGATCGCGGATACCTACAGGGAGGCGTCAAGAGTTACGTAACCCTTGCTATCATAGCTGAATTGTTGAAAAGGGGACTCACAGCCCAAGCATATAAGGTAAGTCCCGATTTTATTCCCCCGTGTTATAATGAACATATCGTACCTTCGGTGCGGGCCTGTAGGGGTTCGATTTATCGAACCCGCAATGACGGGCGTCATAAATGGCGCCCCTACAAGAACCTAAAAAGGAAATTCCTATACTATCAAGTTATCACTGGTCGCAACCGCTTGAGGCTTTTTTCCCAATCCCACTAAGCGGGACCAGTGACTTTGAAAAAATATCGCGAACTCTAGTTACAAATAGCCTTTTGAATTGTCAATTCTTTTATGAGAACCCAAAGAACCAGCATCAGATTTCTTTAGACTGCTTCAGGCTTTTTTCAGGGCTTAGGAAGCGCACTTCTCAGTATCTGACCTTCACGCCGAGGTATCCCGAAAGGCCTGGGGTGGCATAACTCCATGCCTCTTCATATTCTTCATCAAAAAGGTTGTCGATTCGGCCATACAGCTGTATGTAATCAGTGATATCATAATGCGCTGAAAGGTTGACTACCGTATAGGAATCGAGTTTGTCTACCGGGTTTCCATCCTTATCACCGGCACCTGGAACGACTTTTCTGTCATCAACCCAGTACAGATCTATGTTTAGGAGAACTTTCACAATAGGGCGATATCTGGCGTTCAAATAGATCTTATTCAGGGGACGACGGACAAGCCGCTCACCTTCAGGGTCTTCCGTATCATTGTACGTATAATTTAGAAGGAGATCAAGTTCTGAAACAGGTGTCCATCCCACAAATGCCTCAATACCTTTGGTCTTCGTTTTGCCAGGCAGTTGGGTATACTTCCAGGTGGCAAAGTCATAACCAATGCGATCTGTATAGGTCGTACTAAAGTAAGTCAGGCCAAATCTGATTTTCTTATCTATCAGACCCTGTTCAAAACCGATATCCCATCCTTCACTCTCCTCGGGTTTCAGTGTTTCACTGCCATAGGCGGAAAAGAGCTCAAAGAGCGAAGGTGCCCGGAATCCCGTTCCGTAACTTGCCTTGAGGGTAGTCCCTGTTTGGCTTATAGTGTACGACGGTGCGAGCCGGTACGTGGTTTCGCTACCAGAACGGTCGTGATCATCGGAACGTAGGCCCCCTACAATAACTAGATTGTCGCCTATGAACAACTGGTCATGGGCCCACAGACTCGTTGTTTCCGCTTCCTTATCATGGAGGTTAGAAGAATCGCTATCCATGGTTTCATTAAAATGGGTAGCACCAAATGATAAGATGTTAATGTCGTTGAAGTTCAATCCACCCTGCCATCCCAGTTCCCAGGTCTCGCCATCATAATCGTACCATTTTATCCCGTCATTGTCGAAACTCTCTCTTTCCTGGTTGGATACTTGGTAGAAAAGGTTGGACTCAAAAACCCTGTCGAAAAAATAGTTATGGACATTAATCCTGCCAAAAGACTGATCACTTGTTGTCTTCCGCTCCTTTTTGCCAGTGGGATCAGGTAAAGAGGTCACCGGATCAAACCTGTCACCACTATATCCCGTCAAAAAGTTCCAGTCATCGAGTTCAGCTTCGGAGGCTAAATTCCGCACAGTAGCGTTGATATCGAAATCTGGTGTGATATCGACTCCAAGTTTCGCCGACACGGTGGTGTTTTCCCAGCCATCATCTTCGGATGTATTGCCTGCGTGAGGAATTCGGTCATTGTCGTCGTTGGCCACTGAGAATCCGTCTGTATCAACCCGCGATGCCACTAAAGAGAAATTGAACTTATCCAGTGCGCCTGACGCACCGCCATAGTATTTCCATGTGTTGTACGATCCGCCTTCAAGTCCTGCATGGATCGAGGGTTTCCCTCTCCCTTTTTTGGTAATGATATTGATGACACCTGCTGTGGCATTACTCCCATAAAGAACACTCAAGGGCCCCCTGACAATCTCGATGCGTTCGATATTATCAACCGTCAAGTTGGCAAGATCTGCACTTCGATCTGGGCTTGATGGGTCATTAAACATAATTCCGTCAACGAGGATAAGTGTATTCTTGGAGTCGGCGCCCCGCATAAATACTGATGTCTCCTTTCCCAGTCCCCCGGTGGCAGCCACATCTATTCCCGGAGTACCCTTCAGAACTTCCTCAACAGTGATCTGTTTTTTGGCTTCGATATCTTCAGCCGTAATCACGGTGACGGAACTGCCGCCGATCTGTTCTAATGTTGCCTCTGTCCGCGTAGCGGTCACCACCACCTCCTCCAATGCTATGAGTTGCTCTTGGCCCTCTTCAGCCCGGATGTGTCCAGGCAGGGCCAAGAGCATAATTATGCCTGCTATCATCAGCTTTTTCATCCTTGCCCTCCTTTTTCTCTTCTAAATTTACTCATCTTCCTTGTTCACCTTTTAGTACTTCCCCTGCCAATCCCTGTTCTGTCTTTCACCACCCCCTTTCCCCATAAAAAAGCCCGCCATCGGTCTTGAGATGGCGGGCTGAAAAATCTCTTTAACAACCGCCCCCCATTCTCAGACCGGAGAATATTAAGGGCTCTTCCTGGCAGGTTTTCTGGCTCTCCCGACCCTCTGGCTCGCCTTCCCAATCCCGCTAAAGCGGAACCAGTGGCTTTAATCCCTAAAAATTCAGGATATGCCAGTGAGATAGCTTCCCCGATCAAATAACCAGGGTCGGGATTACAGCAGCAGTCTTCTGCAGCGGCTTCTCACCGCTTTCCCTTTTTTAAGCCAGGAATATGTTTAAACTAAAAAACCGATTTTCCTAATCTTTAAGGAAATCGGCTACTAAATAAGTACCATAAGTATTTCTGCCTCGATTTCCAGACCGGGAAATGAACCGGCATGCTTCGATAGGTTTTCTGGCTCTCCCGACCCCCTGGCTCGCCTTCCCATCCCCGATGTAATCGGGGACAGTGACTTTAACCCCTAATAGAGAGGATATGCCAGAGAGATAACTTCCCCGATCAACTGATCGGGGTCGGGATTACAGCAGCAGTCTTCTACAGCGGACTCTCACCGCTTTCCTTTAACTCGAAGCAAAATATTGTATGTCTTAGTAACAAATAACTTTTCAAATTGTCAATGTTTTTATGATAAAGTAGGAAAAAATACTAGCTCGAACGTTCTTTTTTCACACTCTACCATTCTCCTTGTCATAGCCATAGTGGGTCTCATATTGCTCAACAGATGGCACCCCCGCTAAGATATCCACGAAAGAGTAAAGATGGCCATATTTCCCAGGGCATGGATTGTAATGGGGGTCATCAGGCTCCCGTCCACCTCATAGGCCACTGCAAAGACAACCCCTCCCACCACTTGGGTGACGGGGACTCCATGATTAGTTGGGTGTGTCAGCACAAAGATAAGGGTGCTCAAAACGAGGGCTACCACCACGCCCCACCTTCTAAAAAAGCCGTAGAGGATTCCCCGAAAAAAAATCTCTTCTGCTATAGGCCCCAGCATCCCGCCAACAACGAAAAAAAGGATGATTTCACTGGGCTTTTTCGGTAAATGGGCCTGTATAAGCGTCAGGCCGTTAATACCGACAACAAACAATACAACAAAACCAAAAAAAGCAACCGTTGCAAAACCGGCTGACCAGATCAGTCCCTTTTTCGCCCCGGGAACCATCTTGGATCGAGCCAACCCTATGGAAGGTAGGCCTCTCCCCCAGGTCTGAACAATCAGCATAACAAGGATTATTTCAAGGAGACGTGTCACACCCAGAATAATCATCTGGTTGTATAGGCCCTTTGAAATCACAAATTTCGTGGCAACCTCAATGCAGATCATTGTTGCAAGGGATATGATCAGGGTTTTTGTTTCTATCTTGTTTGCTTCCATCCAAGAGCCCTCAAGGCCTTATAGGCGCACTATTGACTAGAGGAAAAAACTTGATTGATATAATCTAACAAAAACTATTATCATGCATAACAGAGATAGTAATAATAACTCCAAAAATCACCTTACACCAACTATGGAAAACTATCTGAAAGCTGTCTTTAATCGTAACTATTCAGCCACTAAGACACCAAGGCACTAAGATTACAGAATTATTCTTTTAATACCCTTTTTCATGAGGGGCACATTAAGACTAATGTACTGTTTTTCTTCCAATGCGTTCTTCCTTTTCAGATAAGGGCGCAAAATTCACTTTAATGAAAGGAGGGAAGCTGTGAATGCTCATTGCTTGTTGAGGGTACGAAACAGATCGACCCTGGCTCCGTTGCTTCTGACTGCCTTGATATTGTCTATGCTCACCATCGGGGTTGCGAATGCTGGCAGTAGCCGCCCCAAGGTGGTGATCCTCGAATTACACGGCATGAAACAGGGCATTATTGACGAAAACCTCGAGGGACTGCCCCATTTTCAGGAACTGATCAGGGGACCTCGCAACGCACAGGCGTACGTCTATCTTCCCCGGGTCTTCGTCACCATCCCGGCCGCCTCCGTGCCGGGTATATCCTCTATGTACACCAGTCTTTACCC
>JAPVWE010000100.1 GCA_028572035.1 Desulfobacteraceae bacterium
TCACCTCCCTAAAGATTGTTAAACCTCAAATATTTGGCCACACTTTACTAAAATCAATAGATATTGCTTTGAGGAAATTTCCCCAGCCCTACTATGATATTGAGTTTGTAAATTTCTCTGTATCGAAAATCGGCTATCGAGAATCCCTAAATTCATAAATCCACAGTGACTATTCAGCCACTAAGACACCAAGGCACTAATTCCAATTGTAAATTTTCAATTCTTTGTGCCTTGGTGGCTACCTGAACAGTTACAATCCGCAATTTCAAATAATCCTATCCATAACTTTAGCTCACTTCAAATTTTAGGCACTTTAGTGCACTTCTATTCATATCTCAATGCCTCGACAGGATTTACTTTAGAGGCCTGCCAGGAAGGGTAGACTGTGGCAAGAAAAGAGATAATTATTGCAGCAACTACTATTGAGACAACATCCAACCATTCCATTCTCACAGGGAGAGTACTTATATAATATACATCTGCAGGAAGCTCAATAAACTCATATCGTGCCAGGAGATAGCAGAGAAAGGATCCGGACATCAGTCCCAATATGGTACCTACAAGGCCAACAAAGAGACCCTGAAAGATAAAGATACACATGATACTTCTTGACGATGTCCCCATGATTCTCAGGATCGCGATATCTCGACTCTTTTCCATTACCAACATAACCAGGGAACTGATTATATTGAGTGCACCTACGAGAACTATCATGCTTAGAATAATAAACATTGCCGCCTTTTCGAGCTTTAAGGCGGAAAACAGGCTCTTGTTCATCACCTTCCAGTCCTTGGTCCAGTAAGGATAGCCAAGTTTGTCCTGAATGATTTCGCCTATTTTGTCACTCTCATTTATGTCCTTAACCTTTAACTCGACCCCTGTTACCTCTTCCCCAAGGGAGAGAAAATCCTGGGCATCAGTTAAAGAGAGGAAAACCAGTGAGCTATCATACTCATACATGCCGGATTCAAAGAGGGCCTTTACCTTGAATTTCCCTTCATTGGCCACCCTCCCTAATGGCGTCAATTTACCTGTAGCCGATACCAGGGTTACAGTATCTCCTGGCAGCGCTCCTATGTGTTTGGATAGCTCACTGCCGATAATGATTCCTTTCAGATCGTTCTCAGATTCCTTTAAGGCATTAAGTGACCCTCCTTTTATCATCGAATCGATATCGATTACCGTACCTGCTGTGGCCGGATCTACACCCCTGAGAATAGGCCCTGAGATATTACCAGCATGTTTAATCATTACCTGGCTATAAATAAATGGTGTTGCCGAGAGAACACCATCTACCTCCAAGACCTTCTTGATAACAGCTTCTGTATCTCTGATACCCCCCTTATAGCTCATGATAAGCAGATGTGAATTTACACCAAGTATCTTTTTCATCAAATCTTCCCTGAAACCGTTCATCACTGCCAGCACTACTATAAGGGCCATGACCCCTATCATTATTCCTAAAATGGAAATACCAGTTATGATAGAGATAAACCCTTGCTTTCTCTTTGCCTTTAGATATCTGAGAGAAAAGAATGTTTCAAAAGACATATTACTCGTTACTCGTTACTGGTTACTCGTTACTCGTTACTTGATATTTGCTACAGCTTGCTAATCAGCATTAGTCCGTTGTTTGTTGCAATTGACAAATGACCAATGACAATTGACTACTGACAGTACTATTTTTTCCTCATTTGAGGAAAGAGGATAACATCCCTGATAGAAGGGGAATCGGTTAGGATCATAACCAGTCTATCTATTCCAATACCCTCTCCTGCTGTGGGAGGCAGCCCATATTCCAGGGCCTTGAGATAGTCCTCATCCATAAAAAGCGCCTCCTCATCACCCGAATCCCTTAAGGAAGCCTGTCTAAGAAATCTCTCCCGCTGATCATCCGGGTCATTGAGTTCAGAGAAGGCATTTGCAATCTCTCTTCCAGCTACAACTACTTCAAATCTCTCTGCAATCTCAGGTTCGTTATCCTTTCTCCTGGAAAGAGGGCTCACCTCTATCGGGTGGTTGACAATAAAGGTGGGGTGGATCAATTTTGGCTCCACTATGTGCTCAAAAAGCCTCGCCAATATCCCTCCAATCCCCTCTTCATCCTTTACCTCAATTCCCCTGGACCCTGCAAGATCTACCAGCCCCTGATTATCGAAAAGTACATTCTCAGGTATACCACCAATATCCTTCAGGGAATCGGCGAGGGAGATCCTGGGCCATGGAGTACTAAAATCTACCAGATTGCCCTGGTATTTTATAGTCAACTGGCCAAAGAGCTTCTTCAGGAGATATACGAAGAGCTCTTCAGTCAAATCCATGAGATCTTCATACGTTGCATAGGCAACATAGAATTCGAGCATGGTAAATTCCGGATTGTGGGTAGTTGAGATCCCCTCGTTTCGAAAATTTCTGTTTAACTCATAGACCTTCTCCAATCCTCCTACCACAAGCCTTTTCAGATAAAGCTCCGGGGCTACTCTCAAATAGAGATCCATACCCAGTGCATGGTGATATGTCCTAAATGGTTTGGCTGTAGCACCACCTGGAATGGATTGCATCATTGGTGTCTCTACTTCGACAAAACCTTGTTTATCAAAGAATTCCCTGATTGTCTGAATTATTCTACTTCTCAGGATAAAGGTGTGCCTGACATTATCATTAACTATCAGATCGAGATACCTTTGGCGATACCTGGTTTCCACATCTATTAATCCGTGATATTTCTCCGGCAATGGCCTCTGGGCCTTTGTTAGAAGAACAACTGAGTTGGCCAGGAGAGTCAATTCATCTGTCTTGGTCCTAAAGATCTGCCCGGCCAGTCCCACATGATCGCCTATGTCTAAAAACGCAAAAATCTTAAAATCATCATCTCCAACCCTATCTTTTCGTATGTATGCCTGAAGCTGACCGGTTCCATCCTTGATGTGGATGAAAACCGCTTTCCCAAAATTCCGGATGGACATTACCCTGCCAGCCAGGGTAAAGGTATCAGTAATCTCCTCAAGTGCACTCTGGTCCATGTTACCGAAACGATGCACCACTTCCTCCACTGTTGTATCTCTCCTGAAGCCCGATGGATAAAGGTTAAGACCCTTTGATCTCAGTTCCTTAACCTTTTCCTTTGTCTCCTTGATCAGCCCACTCAACTCATCCATAAATAAGAAATCCCTTTCAATTACAGAATCTTACATCTTTCCTTGACTAATTCCTATTTTTATTTTAAGGGATTATGTGTAATTCAAATATGGTTCTTAGTCAAGACAAAAGAAGAAATTAACCCTATTACGCCATTTGTGGATTAGGCCTGTAAACAGACTAGTTCTACCTTTGAAGAACCAAAATATATTCTCTATAAGTTCTGCAGGAGGGTCAATAGGTATTGTGAATATCTCTCCATTTTAGTAGAAGAGACAAAAAATTATCATACAAAGGAGGAATAATATGGCCAAGATGTTATGGAAACCATCGGAAGAGAGGATCAGTGATTCTAACATGTACAGATTCATGCAGTTTATCAACGAGAAATATGGAACTGACTTCAGGGAATACGGCCCCCTTTACCAATGGTCAATTGACAATATACCTGAATTTTGGGCATCTTTCTGGGACTATGCCGACATAAAACACTCAAGGACCTATGATACTATAGTAAATGATCTCAGCAAGATGCCGGGGGCAACATGGTTTTCTGGGGCGCAGCTAAGTTTCGCAGAGAATCTTCTCCAATTCAGAGACGAACATGTGGCTCTGATCTTTAAGGGAGAGGCTCAGGATTCTATCAAGATGACCTATGCCGAGCTCTATGATGAGGTGGCCCGCGTTGCAAAATCTTTGAGAGATGCTGGCGTTCAGGCAGGAGATCGTGTAGGCGGCTTTATGCCAAACATGCCTGAAACAGTTGTTGCCATGCTCGCTGCCACGAGCATGGGCGCTATCTGGTCTTCCTGCTCCCCGGATTTCGGCATCAAGGGAGTACTTGACCGTTTTGGCCAGATCAAGCCCAAAGTGCTCTTTACTGCCAATGGATACTCATTCAAGGGAAGGAGTTTCGACTGCCTCGAGCGTGTCTCCGGCATCCTGAAAGACCTGCCTTCCATTGAAAAAGTAGTTGTTGTTCCTTACACAGTAAAAGATCCGGACATCAGCCAGATGTCAAATGCCATTCACTACGGGGATTTCAAATCCCCTGAACCAGATCTTGAGATCAAATTTGAACAGTTGCCGTTTTCCCACCCCCTCTATATCATGTTCACCTCAGGCACAACAGGCCTTCCCAAGTGCATGGTACAGAGTGCTGGCGGCATCTTGGTCCACCACGTGAAAGAACTTATGCTCCATACTGATCTGAAACGGAATGATACCATCTTTTACCACACGACCTGCGGATGGATGATGTGGAACTGGTTGGTGAGTTCCCTGTCCCTTGGTGCCACACTGGTCCTCTTTGATGGAAATCCCTTCCACCCTGATCCCGGAGCCCTGTGGAAAATGGCCCAGGATGAAAAGATTACTATATTTGGCACGAGCGCCGGCTACATTTCTGCCATTATGGGGGCCGAGGTTAGGCCTGGCAAGGACTGTGATTTGACTCCTCTAAACACAATCACCTCTACCGGCTCGCCTCTCTCTGTTGAAGGATTTGAGTATGTCTACAGAGAGGTAAAAGAGGATGTGCAACTTGCCTCCATCTCTGGGGGCTCAGACATCAATGGCTGCTTTGCGCTTGGAAACCCAATGGGCCCCGTCTATGCTGGTGAATTGCAGTGCAGGGCCCTGGCTATGAAGGTAGAGTCCTATGATGAGAATGGAAAGCCTGTTTACAATCAAAAAGGGGAACTTGTTTGCACCGCTCCCTCTCCATCCATGCCCATATATTTCTGGGATGATCCTGATATGAAGAAATACCATGATGCCTATTTTGATGTGTATCCCAATATCTGGAGGCATGGGGATTTTATTGAGATCAGCGAGGATACCGGAGGAGTTATCATCTATGGGCGATCTGATGCCACCCTTAATCCAGGTGGTGTCAGGATTGGCACTGCCGAAATCTATCGACAGGTAGAAGGTCTTGAGGAGGTTGCTGATAGCCTGGTGATTGGCCAGGACTGGAAAGATGATGTGCGGGTAATCCTCTTCCTGAAGATGGCAGAAGGGTATGAGCTAACCGAGGAGCTGAAAGACAAAATCAAAAAGAATATTCGGAAAAATGCATCTCCAAGGCATGTGCCCGCTAAGATTCTGCCTATTAAGGATGTACCCTATACCCTGAACATGAAAAAGGTGGAACTGGCAGTGAGAAAGGTTATCAGAGGTGAACCTGTTTTGAACAGAGATGCCCTTTCCAACCCCGACTCCCTTGATCTTTACAA
>JAPVWE010000101.1 GCA_028572035.1 Desulfobacteraceae bacterium
ATTGAGGGCCTTCCTTAGAAATCATGAATGTCAACATGAAATTTGGTCATGACACGTCTTTTCTATGCCAGATTTTTTTATTGACAAGAAAATGGCTCTTCTGTATACATTGGCAGCATTGAAAAAGGTAACTATTCAGCCACTAAGACACCAAGGCACTAAGATTACAGAATTATTCTTTTAATACCCTTCTTGATGAGGGGCACATTAATGAGCCTTAGGCTCATTAAGACTAATGTACTGTTTTTCTTGCAATGCGTTCTTCCTTTTCAGATAAGGGGGTAAAATTCATACCCGCCCGCCTCGCCTGAGCGAGAGTGATGGCGGGCAGGTCTATTCTTTGTGTCCCTGGCCCAGACCTGGCTTTCGTAGACCTTAGAACTATACGAAGTCGTCGTGCCAGGGCGGGCTTGGTGCCTTGGTGGCTACCTGAACACTTGCTGAAAAACAGGTTATTCTCAGTGTCGGATATGAAACTTGACAGCCTCTTGTTAGAAAAGAAGACTCCCATTTTAGAAAGATGGTTCGATCTCATACTGGAGAGTTATCCTGCTGATACCCGGAATTTTCTGAGAAAGGAAAAGAATCGCTTTGACAATCCGGTGGCATACGAATTAGGCCAGGGGATAGAGGGTATCTATGAGGCGCTCCTCTATGGGATGGATCGTGATAAGGTCTCTTCCTTTCTTGACAGAATTATCAGCATCAGGGCAATTCAGGATTTTTCTCCCTCCGGGGCCATTGCCTTCATCTTCCTGCTGAAGAAAGCAGTCAGAGAGAAACTGGAAAAGGAGGTCCGGGAAAATGGGATCTCTGAGGAGTTGATAGACCTTGAGTCCAGAATAGACGGATTGGCTCTCTTATCTCTTGATATATACATGAAACACCGGGAGAAGCTTTACGAGATCAGGGTAAATGAGGTAAAAAACAGGGTAAGCGGGCTTATGCGAAGTGCAGGTCTGATATCTGAGCTGGAAGAGGAACCCGACCTTAGGAAGAGAAAACATTGATAGTCTAAACATAACGAGGTGAGGCACATGGGCTTTAATCTTGCCTTCTACTTTTCACTTTTTGCAGTCATAGCACTGGTTCTTGTTCCCCTGGTGGGAGCTGGGGCAGGCTTGCACGTCATTTTTGGCATTGTCATACCATATCTGGCCGGTTTCACATTCCTTGCAGGACTGATTTATCGTATTGTCAAGTGGGCACGTACGCCTGTACCATACCGTATACCCACAACCTGTGGACAGAACAAATCTCTTCCCTGGATCAAGAGAAGCCTTAGAGATAAACTTGAAAACCCTGAAAACACGATCTACGCTATTGGCAGGATGGCCCTTGAGGTGCTCTTGTTTCGTAGCCTGTTCAGGAACTTAAGAACGGAATTAAGGCCATGGCGAGAGTACCCAGAGGGTGGAAGGCTTATTTTTTGGTCAACCAAGTGGCTCTGGCTTGGGGCAATAGCATTCCACTATTCCTTTCTTACCGTTTTATCAAGACACCTTAAGTTCTTCACCGAGCCCGTGCCTTTCTTTGTGCCTCTGCTTGAAAGTGCCGATAGCTTTCTCCAGATATACATGCCGGCAGTCTACATGAGCGGTATAGCCCTTTTAGCGGCCCTGATCTACCTATTAGGTAGAAGAATTGTTGATCCAAAGCTACATTATATCTCCCTTGCCTCTGATTATTTCCCTCTCTTTCTGATCCTGGGTATTGGAATTAGTGGAGTTCTTATGCGATATTTTCTTAAAGTGGATATTGTTGCTGTAAAGGAATTGGCTATGGGGCTGGCCACTTTTCATCCCAAGGTACCGGAGGGGATAGGAGTAATTTTTTACATCCATCTTTTTCTGGTAAGCACCCTTCTTGCCTACTTTCCCTTTAGCAAGCTGGTGCACATGGCAGGGGTCTTCTTTAGCATGACAAGGAATATGGCAAGTAACAACCGAGCCATCAGGCACGTCAATCCCTGGGAATACCCTGTTAAGGTCTTCTCATATATGGACCAAGAAGATATGTATAGAAAACAGATGAAGACGGCTGGAATACCATTAGAAAGGGATATAGAGGAGTAAAAGATGTCAGAGGTTCCAAAACCGGAAGAACTAATAAAGAAAAACTACAGTCCTCCAGAAAAGCCGTGGATGGAAACAAAGCCTGAATTCAGAGAGGGAAGGTTTTGCAATGCTGCAAATCCAAAATGGCTTGAAACGCTTGATTACCCATACGCAAGGAGTTGGTCAGTGACCGATGAGGACTGGAACCTTCCCGAGAATTGGAAGGATATAGTCCTGGAAAACATGCATGACCGGCTTAACAGATTCCGTTCTTTGCGGCTGTTTTTTGATATCTGTGTAAGATGTGGTGCCTGCGCTGATAAGTGTCACTTCTTTATCGGAAGTGGGGATCCAAAAAATATGCCTGTTCTCAGGGCAGAGCTCTTAAGGTCAGTATATCGTAGGTATCACACAGTCGCAGGAAAACTTCTTGGGAAGCTTGCCGGGGCAAGAGAACTCACAGAGGATGTGTTGAAGGAGTGGTTTTATTATCTGTACCAGTGCACCGAATGCCGTCGCTGCTCGGTTTTCTGCCCTTATGGCATTGATATGGCTGAACTTACCATATTGGGGAGGGAGCTTCTCAGTTCGGTTGGCATAAACACCGAGTGGATTATGGCATCAGTGGGAAGCTGTTATAAAACAGGAAACCACATTGGCGCTCCACCCCATGCATTTAAGGATATGATTGACTTCTTCTGTGACGAGTGTGAGGAGGTGACAGGGGTAAGGCCTCGTCCAAGCTTTAACAGGAAAGGGGCTGAGATCCTCTTTATTGCCCCTTCTGGCGATTACTTCGCTGATCCTGGCACCTATACCTTTATGGGCTATCTCTTGCTTTTTGACTACCTTGACCTTGACTATACCATAAGCGGCTACGCCTCTGAGGGGGGGAACTTTGGTTATTTTATCTCGCATGAGATGGGAAAAAGGCTTAACTACAAGATATACTCTGAAGCCAAGAGGCTTGGGGTAAAATGGATCCTCGGGGGAGAGTGTGGCCACATGTGGAGGGTCCTCAATCAGCATATGGATACCTGGAATGGCCCTGCTGACTTCCTTGAGGAACCGGTCTCCCCCATAACCGGGACAAGATTTGAGAATGCAAAATCCACAAGAACGGTTCACATCTGCGAGTTTACTGCCGACCTTATCAAGGGCAATAAATTGAAACTGGACAAAAACAGAAATGACCATATAGCACTGACCTACCATGATTCCTGTAACCCGGCCAGGGCCATGGGTATTCTTGAAGAACCACGGTATATCATAAGAAATGTCTGTAACAACTTCTATGAGATGCCCGAGAATACCATAAGGGAGAATACATTCTGTTGTGGGAGTGGAAGTGGCCTTAACGCAGATGAGTTTCTGGAGGTGAGGATGAGGGGAGGTCTCCCCAGAGCAAATGCCGTTAGGTATGTTCACGAAAAGCATGGGGTGAACCACCTTGGCTGTATTTGTGCCATTGACAGGGCAATCCTTCCGCCACTCCTGGAGTACTGGGGCATCGATGTGGAGCTCACAGGCATTCATGAAATGGTGGCAAATGCCCTGGTGTTTCCAGGGGAGAAGAAGAAAACAGTAGACTTGCGTGATAGGACCCTCAAAGGAGTGAAGTCAGAAGAAATAGAGGAGGAGGAATAGGGAGGGTGCATAATGGTTGATAAGAGTAATAAGGTAATAAATGCACTGAAGGAAACCGGTTTCTTCAAACCAAGGAAGATTTATGACGGAGGTAAGGTAATTGTAGGAATTATTATACTTTTTGCCCTGGTAGCATTTCCTCTCCTATATAATATGGGGAAGGCGGCCAAGGTACCAGATCCAAAAGTCAACACCCCGGAGATTCAAAAACTGCCAGAAAAGGAAAGGGTGTGTGTAGAGCCAAAAAAATATATGACGGAGAACCACATGAAACTCCTGAATGACTGGAGAGATTGGGTTGTCCGTGAGGGGAGTAGAGACTACATAGGTTTCACAAAGAAGAAGTATACT
Source organism: Desulfobacteraceae bacterium (assembly GCA_028572035.1). Lineage (GTDB taxonomy): Bacteria > Desulfobacterota > DSM-4660 > Desulfatiglandales > B25-G16 > JABXJZ01. The sequence continues at coordinate 4,056 of JAPVWE010000101.1, forward strand.
ATGAGCCTTCAGAATACATGCCTGGAATGTCATTCAAACTACGATAACTTTTGTAATGAATGTCACAAGTATGCGGGGATAACGCCTTACTGCTGGAGCTGCCATGTTGAAAAGCCAGAGGAATGGGCGGCAGGAAAACTGAAGGAGGAGAAGTGACAGATATTAACAGAAGAAAATTCCTAAAGTTAGCAGGGGCATCTACCATAGTAGGTCTTCTTGGAGGATGGAAGGCTGTTGAGTTGCTTGCGCCTGGTGAGCTGGACGCAAAGTATCTGCCAAAACCGGAGGCCCTGACAGCAAAAAGATGGGCCATGGCGGTAGATATTAAGAAGATGGATGAAGACACTGCAAAGAAGTGTATAGAGGTTTGCCACCGCATCCACAATGTTCCCGATATTGGAGATCCAAGGCGTGAGATCAAATGGATCTGGCTTGAGCCATTTAAAAATGCCTTCCCAGGCCAGCACCAGGAGCACATTGCAGAGCGTTTAAAGGAAGAACCTTTTATCGTGCTTTGCAATCACTGTGACAACCCACCATGCGTGAGGGTTTGCCCGACAAAGGCCACATGGAAAAGAGAGGATGGGATTGTCATGATGGATCAGCACCGGTGCATTGGGTGCAGATTCTGTATGGCCGCATGCCCTTTTGGATCAAGAAGCTTTAACTGGGGAGACCCCCGCCCCTTTATCAAGAAGAGATATCCGGAGTATCCAACAAGGGAAAAAGGGGTTGTAGAAAAATGCAATTTCTGCGCAGAAAGGCTCGCAAAAGGTCTTATGCCCGGCTGTGTGGAGGCGTCTGATGGAGCATTGGTCTTTGGTGACCTGGCAGACCCCAAATCTGAAGTAAGGAGAGTTTTTCGTCAGCACTTTGCTATTAAACGCAAACCACATCTTGGTACAAATCCTCAAGTTTATTATATAGTGTGAGGTGATAAATGTTTGAAAAGGCGTTAGTTGGAGATCGAAGATACTGGGGATTGGTAATAGCTTTGCTTGCCATGATCGGGGTAGGTTTCGTTCTCTACCTCTGGCAACTTAAGGTAGGCCTGAAGATAACCGGCATGAGCAGGGACGTTTCCTGGGGTTTCTATATAGCCCAATTCACATACCTTGTGGGTATAGCAGCCTCAGCGGTCATGGTAGTTTTGCCTTACTACCTTCATGACTATAAGGCATTTGGCAGGATTACCATCTTGGGAGAATTTCTGGCTGTTGCTGCGGTGAGCATGTGTGGC